>JBLRXG010000171.1:0-2799 GCA_047920855.1 Dehalococcoidia bacterium
GGGCAATCGGGGACGAGCTGGAGTTCGACAGGGGTGTCAATATCTGTAAACAGGGCACCCTGCTCGACAAGATCTTCGTCATTCGAGAAGGAGCGGTGGCCATAATCCTTGAGGTGGGCCCTATGGCTGAGCGCCAGGTGCAGGCGGCGGCCAACTTTGAGAGCTTCGGCTGGGTGGCTATGATACCACCATTTACCTGCACGGCTACAGCCAGGACGCTGGAAAGGACAAAGGTCATAGCCTTTAGCAGGGACCAGCTATACGGTCTGTGCACTGCGCGGCCTGATATGGGCTTCAAGGTTCTGCAGGCGCTGGCCTGCGTGATGTCCGGCAGGTTGCGCCAGGCATATACCCAGTTGCTGGGGGTTACCGGCGCCGACGGGCACTAGTCGATGCCTGTCACAACAATGACCAGAGAGTAGTAGTTTATGACGAGTAGTACACTTGATTCGATGATGCAGGAGAAGCGGGTATTCCCTCCCCCGGTAGAACTGAGTGAGAAGGCGCATATCAAGAGCCTTGATGAGTATCGCGACATCTACCGGAGATCCATTGAGGATCCCGAGGGTTTCTGGGCTGAATGCGCCCAGCAGCTGGACTGGTACAAGAAGTGGGACAAGGTGCTCGTCGAGAACTTCAGTGAAGCCCAGCACCAGTGGTTTGTCGGCGGCAAGCTCAACGTTACCTACAACTGCCTGGACAGAAACCTCGAGGGATGGAGGAGGAACAAGGCGGCACTGATCTGGGAGGGGGATATCGGTGACAGCAAGACCCTTACTTACCAGCAGCTACATCACGAGGTATGCAAGTTTGCCAATGTCCTGAAGAAGCACGGGGTCAAGAAGGGAGACCGGGTCTCGATCTATTTGCCCATGATTTTGGAATTGCCCATCGCCATGCTTGCCTGTGCTCGGATCGGGGCCGTGCATAGTGTGGTGTTCGGAGGGTTCAGCGCTGAAGCACTGCGGGACCGCATCCTGGACTGCGATTCAAGGACGCTCATCTGCGTCGATGGCTACTACCGTGGTGGGCGGATCATCCGCAGTAAGGACAATGCCGATGCTGCCCTGGAGAAATGCCCTGAGGTGAAGGACGTCATTGTGGTGCAGAGGGCTGGCATCGTGGTGGATATGGAGCAGGGTCGGGATTACTGGTGGCACGAAGAGATGCAGGCCGAAGACATAAAGGCGGTCTGCGAGCCTGAGGTGATGGATTCCGAGGATCCCCTGTTCATCCTGTACACCAGCGGCAGCACGGGAAAGCCCAAGGGGGTCCTGCACACACAAGCCGGCTACTTCCTGTTCGCCTTCCAGACCTTCAAGTGGATATTCGACATCAAGGAGGAAGACACATACTGGTGTACTGCCGATATCGGCTGGGTTACCGGTCATAGCTACATCGTCTACGGCCCTCTGGCTGCCGGCGCCAGCTGCGTCATGTTCGAGGGCGTCCCCAACTATCCACATCCCGACCGGTTCTGGGAGATCGCGGAGAAGTACCGGGTTACCATCTTCTACACTGCCCCTACCGCCCTCCGTGCCATAATGATGGTCGGTGACGAATGGCCCAACAAGCACGACTTGAGCTCCATCCGCATCCTGGGGTCTGTTGGAGAGCCGATCAACCCCGAGGCGTGGATGTGGTACTACAACGTGATCGGCAAAGGAAGATGTCCTATAGTGGATACTTGGTGGCAGACCGAGACAGGCGCAGCCCTGATCAGCCCCTTGCCGGGGGCTACCCCGCTGAAGCCCGGCTCGGCCACCTTCCCGTTCCCCGGGGTTGAGGTGGCGGTGATCAGGGACGATGGTTCGCTGGCCGGGGTCAATGAAGGCGGCAACCTGGTCATAAAGCGGCCATGGCCCGGCCTCATGCGTACGGTATACGGTGACCCCGAGAGATTCAAGAAAACCTATTTCGTGCAATTTCCGGGTGTGTATACAACCGGAGATGGCGCCAGGGTTGACGAGGACGGCTACTACTGGCTTCTGGGCCGCATAGACGATGTCATCAACGTGTCGGGACACCGAATTGGCACTGCGGAGGTCGAGAGCGCCCTTGTAGCGCACGACAAGACCGTAGAGGCTGCGGTTGTGGGAATGCCGCACAAGATCAAGGGACAGGGCATATACGCTTTCGTAACGCTGAAGAGCGGTGTGGAGAAGTCCGACGAACTCAAGAAGGAACTGATAGCCCACGTCCGCAAACAGATAGGCCCGATAGCCACGCCCGATAAGATCCAGTTCGCCGATGCTCTGCCCAAGACGAGGAGCGGTAAGATCATGAGGCGTATCCTCACAAAGATCAGCAGTGATCAGGTCGACCAGTTGGGCGACATCTCTACTCTAGCTGACCCGTCTGTGGTAGAAATCCTGGTTAGAGAGAGGGAGTCCTGATACGGCGGGAGGCGGGAGTCGACTCTCACCCAGGCTGAGGACTGACACCGGAGCTGTGGCGTGAAGCCCGCGAATACGGCGGCCCGCCGATACGCGGGGCGAGTTCTGTTACGGCATCACCGAGACTGGCCGATCATCTCGTCCCACTGCCTGTTGGCCTCGGCCATGTACTCATCGTCGCTCATTAGTTCGATGTGTAGCCGGTCAACCGTCTCGCGGCATACCTGTCCGGTTGTTACCATCTCCCGCCCTGCCTGCCTAAGGGCGTCCTTAAACCCGGCGATCTTCTGAAGAATCTCGGGGGGAGGGCCTTCATCGGGGACTCCTAGGGCCTCGCCGCAGTTCCGATAGATCTCGAGTACGACCCTGTTGGCGCCGCCTCTCTTCACTATCTCGACGAGAT
>JBLRXG010000172.1:0-2784 GCA_047920855.1 Dehalococcoidia bacterium
GAAGACGGGTGGAGGGGGCGGCGGAAGGCAATGAAACGCTGGATCGCATTTTGGAGCATATTCATCAAGGACGTGCGGTCGTATTACCTCAAACCGCCCAACGTCAGCTGGGGCATCATATTTCCCCTGGCATGGACAGGTATGTTCTTCATAAGGGCAGGCCGCGGGCTGGAGAGCATTCCCGATCTACTTCCCGGAGTTATGACCATATCGATTCTATTCGGTACCACTTCAGTGCTGGCCGTAACCATCACGTTTGAGAAGAGGCAGCGCTCCTTTGACAGGCTACTGCTGGCGCCCATCCCGCTCGTACTGCTGATGCTGGCCAAGACCTCAGGGGCCATACTCTTCGGTATAGTCAGTCCTTTTGTCCCAATCCTCATCGCGTCCTTTTTGGCGGATCTTTCAGGTGTTGTCTGGTCGCTGGTGATACCTGCAGTCCTTCTGATCTCTGTCGTATCTACCTTCCTTGGACTGTTCATTGCAGTGTCAGTCAGCCAGGTATTCGAGGCCCAGACTTTCTCCAACTTCTTCCGTTTCCCCATGATATTCCTGTGCGGGCTCTTCATCCCGATAATGACCCTTCCGGCCTTTATCCGGCCGCTCTCGTATGCACTGCCTCTAACCTACGGTGTGGACATATTGCACGGGGCGGTGCATGGGGGCAACGTAATGCCCTTTACGCTCGATTTTCTGGTTCCGGGCGCATTCTGCGTCGGCCTCTTCATGTTCAGCCTGTACAACATCAAGCGCAAGTGGATTCTCTGACGTCCGCAAGGGTGGCACCTGTGTAGACCTGTCGGACCCCGGTCGGGCTATCTATCCGGCTTGACGCCCAGGAACACGAGGCTGCTGCCCGGCTCTATCTCGCTGTGCTCGAAGGGCATAACCCGGGGAGAGAACCCCACGCTGCCGATGAAGCGCAGCCAGTCTTCGCGCCCGAACAGCCCGCAGATATGCCGGTCGTATTGGCAGCGAACCTCGTTGCCCTCTCGAAGGAGATAGGCAAAGTCCACGGTGTAGGAGGTGTCGGCCGGGTCGGGGTCGTGAACCCACTCCAGGTAGCGCATGCCTCTTCGTTCGCCATCATGCCCTCCGTGGCTGGTCAGAGTGCGGAAGCTCTCGCGAGTATAGTCCGGGGCAAACAGGGCAACTCCGCCATGCCGGCAGTGCACGAAAGCCGTTTCAATGGCCCGGCTGAGATCGTCTTCGGTACTCATATACGAGATTGCGTCGTGTATGAACACGGCATCGAATACCCGGCCGAGCCTGATGTTGCGCATGTCACCCTGTATGTGTTCGCACTCGGGATTGAGGGTGCGGCTCACCGCAAGCATGTCCGCAGAGATGTCGAGCAGCGTGATTCGGAAGTAGGATTTGAGATGCGATGCGTTGTTGCCGCCGCCACTGCCCAGTTCAAGCATAGTGATGGGCTGTACAGCGGAGGCATCAGCGATGGCCCTCCGACAGAACTCCGCCTCCTCGGCGTAGTCGGCGGGTGTCGATAGCAGTTGCCACCAGGAAGCGAACTCGGAATACAGTCTCGGTGTCCGTTCTGACATTGCTCATCCTCCTATCCAAAATGCTTGCTTGCAGCACAGAACAGGCTGATCATAACTGTCGACACAGATGTTGTCTCATGCCAGGATTGGGAACATGCTAGGGCATATCAAGGCTCGCCCCGTTTGATGCTATGACATCTCTGTACCAGTAGGCGGAGTCCTTGAGTATCCTCTCCTGCGTGGGATAGTCGACGTAGATGAGGCCGAAACGCTGCTTATAGCCTTCGGTCCATTCGAAGTTATCGAGGATCGACCACTGGAAATAGCCCCGAACGTCTATCCCTTCCCCACATGCCCTGCGCAACTCCAGGAGGTAGCGACGGAGGAAGTCGATCCGTTGCGGATCATGGATACCGCCGTCCATCGAAACCCAGTCGATGCTGGACATCCCATTCTCGGTGATCAGGATGGGCAGCCTGTATCTCTCCCAGTAGAACCTCGGCCCCCAGTAGAGCCCTTCTGGCAGGACGGGGAAGTTGAAGGCGGTCATTGCCTGGCCTATGGGGAGCGGCACGATATCGGGCCGGCCGTCTTCGCCGGCGCAGGTCGGCTGGCTGAAGTATATGTTGACGCCGAAGAAGTCCAGCGGCTGGCAGATCGTCTTCATATCCCCGTCGTCGAATGCCGGCATGTCGGCTCCGAACAACGCCAGGGCGTCCTCAGGATACCGACCGAGAAACACGGGATCGGTCCACCACGTGTTGTTCCAGCAGGTCCTGTCGGTGATGGAGAACATGGCCTGCCTTGCGGCTTCGATGTCTGAGGGACTCTCAGTTGCCGGAGTGTTGACGAGGCCTACCGGCGCAAGGCCTATGAGGGGTTGTGTCCTGGAACCGTTACGAATGGCCTGCACGGCCTTGCCGTGGGCCAATAGCGCATTGTGAGCGGCAGTAAGAACCTGGCGGAATTCCAGCTTATCTCCCGGCGCATGGAACCCGAATTGGTGCCCCAGGCCGATGAAGCACTGAGGCTCGTTCAGCGTAATCCAGTGTCTGACTCTATCGGAGAGCTTATCGACTACCACTCTTGCATAGTCGGCGAACCAGTCGGAGCTGTCCTGTTCCAGCCAGCTACCCCAACGGTACAGCTCATAAGGATAGTCCCAGTGGAACAGGGTGATGTAAGGGACGATGCCCGCTGCGAGCAGCTTGTCCACCAGGCTGTCGTAGAACGCCAGACCTTTCGGGTTCACAGCCCCGGTTCCCCCGGGGATGATGCTGGG
>JBLRXG010000173.1:0-2763 GCA_047920855.1 Dehalococcoidia bacterium
CGTGAGTCTTCTGAGTCTGGTCGGGTTGATACTATTCCTCGTGGGATTGCTTACAGCTGCGTATGGCTTCACGATTGGTCTGATAATAGGAATAGCTTGCTGGGTGGGGAGCGGGATCCTGGCCAAGTACTGGGAGATCAAGAAGTGCCTTAGTAGTGACTCTCTGCCTGCATGAACAACATAGTGCGACTGGGCAAGCCAGACGTGAAACGTGCGGCCGGGGTACTGGCTTCTGCGTTTCACGACTATCCATTACTGCAGTACTCGTTTCCTGACATGACCGAGAGGACGAGAATGGTGCCGTACTACTGCCAGACTGTTCTGTATTATGGCATCAAGTACGGCGAGGTCTACGCAACTTCTCCTGCGATGGAAGGCGTTGCTGCCTGGATAACATCCGATCACTTCCCGATGACGTTCTGGAGAATACTGCGGTCTGTCCCGTTGTCCGTTCTGACCTCGTTTGGTAGGGGAGGGGCATCCAGGATGGACTATCCCGGGGGGTATATCGACGCGATGCACAGGCGTTACGCTCCGTTCAGACATTGGTTTCTGCTCCAGATTGGGGTGACGCCTCAGATGCAGGGAAAGGGCTACGCAGGCAAACTCATGCGGCCAATGCTAGAGAGGATGGATGCCGATGGTCTGCCATGCTACACGGAGACGATGGATCAGAAGAACGTCACTCTCTACGAGCACCTCGGTTTTCGAGTGATGGAGAGACTGGAGATTCCCAGGACCGACCTCACAACTTGGGCGCTGCTGCGAGACGCAGCGTATAGACGTCAGTGATGTCGGTGATCAGTTGTTGGCCGTATTCGGTGCCGGCAAATACGCGGAAAGGAGTTAGATGAAGAAGTCAGCCACAACAAGATGGGAGTATCGCCGCCGGTCTGCCAACCTGTTCAATGAGATGACGATCATGCGCGAGATGGGAGAGGAGGGCTGGCAGTTATGCGCGGTGTGGCTCTTCCTCTTGTACTTCCGACGACCGGTCCAGGAATAGCCCTGCCGCCAGGATCGGCGGTCTCTTTCGGACACATAGATCACGAGTGTCGGGGAGCGACTACCCCAGGGACATGGCGGGGGCAATAAGCCAGGCTCGTCTTCAGACGGGCGATTGTGCTGCCTTTACGGTCTATTGCACCTAAGGGTAACCGCTGGTCAACACCGGCAGGATGGCACAATCGGGAGGTGCGTATCATGAACATTGGCAAGGGGATGGAGGACAACATCAAGCGATTCGGAGAATACGAGAGCCTGCACTTCGAAGGAAGATGGTACACGAATGCGGAGATCAATGACGAGGCGAACCGGCTGGGCAATACGCTGAAGGAGATGGGCATCAAGAAAGGCGACCGGGTCGTGGTGCAGATGCCCAACAACCCCTCTCTGGTTGCAGCCTTTCCCGCGATATGCAAGATAGGCGCCATCGTTGTGCCTTTGAGCCCGTTGCTAAGGCCAGACCAGGCCGCCTACATCTATGCTGATTCCGGTGCTAATGCGATCATCACAAGCTCGGACTTCGTGGGCCGTGTAATGGATGCCCGCAAGCAATCTGCGCACCCGCAGCATGTCATTGTCACTGACGGAGATAACATACCGGGCACCATTTCACAGAGTGCTATTATGTCACATAGCCATGAGGGACTGGATATCGAAGATGCGGACAATGACGACGTGGCCGCCCTGATATACACGGCCGGAACCACCGGCCAGCCTAAGGGGGTCATGCACACGCACTATTCGCTCTACATCAACGCTCTGTCGTTCTACGAGTACGTGCTGGTACACCGGTCCCTCACTCTGAAGGTGGAGAGTAGCGCATTGGACCCCAGGACGCTCAGATACCGCGTCACCGCGCAGCAGGTGTCGGGAGTGAACCGCGCGATGGTCAGCCTGGCTGTCCTGCCCCTTTCGCACTCATACGGCATCGCTTTCAGTAACACAGGCAACTTAGTGGGTGGACAGACGATCATGCTCAGGTGGTGGAATGCCGAAGAGGCGCTTCGGGCGATCGATGTTTTTCGTGTCACTCAGATGGCAGCGGTACCCACCATGTATGTTCAGATGCTGGAGCATCCTGCCTTTGACAAGTACGATCTGAGTTCCCTCGAAGATTGTCAGTGCGGAGCTGCACCGCTGCCGGTGGATATAGCGTTGAAGTGGAAGGATAGAGTGGGGGTTGATATTCGAGAAGGCTGGGGACTAACCGAATCGGGAGCCATCACCGCCGGCCAGCCTGCGGACCTGCCTCCCAGGTATGGCTCCATAGGCAGATGCCTGCTGAAATGCACGACGATGAAGGTCTTCGATGATCAGGACAATGACGTTCCACCGGGACAGCAGGGAGAGATCGTGGTCAGAGGCCCTACAGTTATGAAGGGTTACTGGAATCTGCCCGAAGAGACAGCCAGGACGATGCGCAATGGCTGGCTGTATACCGGCGATATAGGCTATGTAGATGCCGATGGATACTTCTACTTAACTGCCCGTAAGAAGGACATCATCATCAGAGGTGGTGAGAACGTATCGCCTGTTGAGGTGGAGGAGGTCCTGCAGAGGCATCCGGCTGTGTCAGATGCGGCGGTAGTGGGTATTCCGGATGCAGTCTATGGCGAGGAGATAAAGGCTTTCGTCGTGATCAGCCCCGATGAAGCCATAGGGGAGGATGAGCTTATCGCCTTCTGTAAGGAGTACCTGCCGTCCTTTAAGGTCCCCAAGACCGTGCAGTTCGTTGAGTCGTTGCCCAAGAACGTTCTG
>JBLRXG010000174.1:0-2749 GCA_047920855.1 Dehalococcoidia bacterium
ATTGCGGCACAGTGCTGTCTCAAATACAGTCACGTTGAGTCCAGAGAAGGGCCGAGAGGGAAGTGCCCTCTCGTCAGCCGCAGAATTGGAGTTGCAGTGGTCTAGTTATCGAGTTCAGGAGTGATCAGTGCATCGCTCCTCAGGAAATCCAGTACTTTCCGGTTGAACACGTTCCTGTTCTCGAGCGAAAAACAGTGAGCACCACCCTCAACCCGGACCAGTTTGGCCTCGGGTATTCTGCCGGCTATCACCTCGGAGGACACAGGCTTGATTATCCTATCCGCAGTTCCTACGATAACAAGGGTAGGAGCCGTGATCAGCGGTAATCTATCGAGCGTGTTGTGTTGTCGGCAAGCTTCACTCTGTCCCACGATACCTGCGCCACCCGAAGCCCCCATCAACCTGCCCCCTACAGCGGCGAGGAAGGCAAAGATCGATCTGTAGAAACGGCTGTTGAAGGCCAGCCAGATCATGGCCCTCACTTTCTTATCCGGGGCCAGTTGCCACAACCCGAGTTGTTCCATGGTGCTTCCGCTCGTTTCGTCCTGTGTAGCATAGGTACAGGCCAGTACCAGCTTCATAACTCTATCCGGATGACCTATGGCCAACTCCTGGGCGATCATCCCACCCATAGAGAGGCCCATGACGTGGGCTTTCTCAATCCCCAGGAAATCCATGAGCCTTACTGTATCATCGGCCATCATCCTGGTTGAATAGGGGCCAGGTGGCTTATCGGACTTGCCTGTTCCCCGATTATCAAAGGTGACTACCCTGTAGTGATTCCTGAAGAAGGGTACCTGGGGCGCCCAGCCAATCCGACCGGCACTGAATCCCATTATCATCACCAGAGGGTCGCCCTGTCCATCGACATGATAATGGATCCTGATACCATTGAGCCTGGCTAGCGGCATTATGCACCTCTCCTGCTAGCTTGTCCTGCCACGCATAGATAGCGGCTGGTCCCTGTATTGCGCCTCCAGGGAACTAGAAGTGATCTCGTCTTCATCTTCAAGTTAGTTATCTATCGGAGTATGAGCGTCTCTCAACAAGACGGGAACTCTGATCCAGACAGTATGTGACCGGTGGCGACGAAGATCGGTTTCAAAAGCTTTTTCGTACGGCATCTGCTGCCAGCTTACCCGTGATAATCGAGATCGGTAGCCCCGAGGGGCTAAAGGTCCATTGTCCGGCCTGGAATACATCCGGGATCGGAGTTCTAACGGAGTTCGCGATTCTTGGCAATCTGGTCTCTACCGGTATCTCATTGTTGGTGAATGCCCATCCGGTTATAGCTCCCTCGGAGTTGCCGTGTTCTCGCAGAAGGGTCAGCGGCGTCGATGAGAACTGGCTGACTATCCTATCCTTGATGCCGGGGTAGATCGTTCCGTCCAGGATATCGACAATCGTGTTCTCACTGAGCAGCTTGAATTCGTCATACCAGCCCTTATCCATTATCTCCCCGGTCACAGCATAGTCAAACAACGTGCTGACTATCAGTCCCGTCTTACCTGCAGGAGCCAGATCAGGATCTCGTAATGCAGGACACGCGATCTCATAGGTGTTGTACTTGAAGTATTCCTTCAGCGATTCAACAGTCTCTTCCTTGCTCGATGTTCCGATGCGGTGTGCATCTAAGAGGCCTCTCGAGTAAGGCGTGTAGAACAGGTGTTCCGTTGCGATGTCAGCGAAATACTGCCTGTCGAGATCTACACACAGGTATAGAGTGAAGACCGAGTCTCCACCTTTCTTATCAGCCACCGCTTTCCTTCTGGCAACAATGCTCGTCCTGACCCGGTTGTCTTCGACGGAATCAACGTTAAGCACTCTATACAGCGTCTTCAGATCGGCAGCCCAGATCAGTTTCCTGTACGCGTAGATGTTGCCTTCCTGATCGGACAACTGACGCAGTTGAGGGTCCACTGCCTTCACTTCGGTGTTGACACGTATTTCTCCGCCAAGGTCGGAGACACGGCCCATCAGTCGGTCGGGCAGCGTCTGTACACCGCCCTTCGGGTAGTAGTAGTCAAGGTAGATCTTCAGGTAGCCGAGTGCGAAGAAGGCAGGTGTATCTCTGAAGAAATGCTGAGCGATGATATCGACCAGTGATTCATTGTCGCTGATCCTGTCCAGGTAATCCCTTACCGGTTCCTTGAGCCTCTCTATCTTCCTGATGGTCATCAGGTACTTGACCAGCCAGGGAAGGAGCACCCTCACCAGGTATTTCCTATCCTTCTTCATGTCAAGGAATAGCGGGTTATCGATGCCATAGAGTACATCCATATAGCCGGAGATCCTTCTTATTGCCGAGAATATCTTCCCGATATCACCGGTATCTCCCGGAAAGCACTTCTCCAGCAGACTCTGATAGTCGGCGAGACTATCAATGCTGCGAAGCGTGATCACATCGTTCCCCAATCCGATAGAAACGTCATTCTTCACCAGCTGCATCTCGATGCCCAACTGACGTAGCATAGGTAATAGGACGCCGGAGTTCTCAACGGCCCTTATTCCGCCGTCAAAAACGTACCCATCTCTCTGGAATGAGTTGACGCAGCCACCCACTTTGTCGTGTTTCTCCAAGAGCAGCACTGAATGCCCGGATTTCGCCAGGAATGCCGCAGAGGTAAGGCCTGCCATGCCCGCTCCTACCACGATAGCATCATAGTGCATGAATGCTCTCATCCCTCTTGCGACATGCTTCAAGGCCGACCAATTCTTCACTGATCGCCCATACCGCCTTTCCCACCTT
>JBLRXG010000175.1:0-2744 GCA_047920855.1 Dehalococcoidia bacterium
GCTCTGAGATCTTCAGGACAACCGGCGGGGTTCACAGTGCGGCACTGTGCGATGCCAGGGATATCCTGTTGTTCAGCGAGGACATAGGCAGGCACAACGCTGTAGACAAGATATTCGGCCGGTGCCTTCTTGATGACATCTCAACCGACGATCGCATTGTTGTTACCAGCGGGAGGATCTCTTCTGAGATTCTGCTCAAGGTAGCCAGACGCAACATACCCATAATCATCTCCAAGTCGGCTCCCACCAACCTGGGGCTGAAACTGGCAGGTGACCTCGGGGTGACCCTTATCGGCTTCGTCCGGGGGAAGAGGATGAATGTCTACACCCACGACTGGAGGGTCAGAAGGGATGGATGATAGAGAGCTTGGACTAGTAGATAAGATCCGTTCGCTCACGGAGAGAAGGGGGGTGGTGATCCTGGCCCACAACTACCAGTTGGGCGAGGTGCAGGACATAGCTGACTTTGTGGGCGATTCTCTGGAACTGAGCCAGCAGGCCGCCAGAACAGACGCTGAGGTCATCGTGTTCTGCGGAGTCCACTTCATGGCCGAGACGGCGGCTATCCTGTCTCCGCAGAAAGTGGTTCTGCTGCCTGACCTGCACGCGGGCTGTCCCATGGCGGACATGATCACGGAGGAACGCCTGCGGGAGAAGAAGAAGGAGCATCCTCAGGCAGTGGTGGTCTGCTACGTCAACTCCTCAGCCGGGGTCAAGGCGGAATCGGACATCTGTTGCACGTCCGCCAACGCCGTGGCCGTAATCGAGAGCCTTGATGCACAGGAGATACTGTTTATCCCTGATCAGTACCTGGGGCACTATGTGTCGACCAAGACCGGGAAGAAGATGATCCTGTGGCCCGGCTTTTGCCCTACTCATGCCAGGATAACTGCCGATAGGGTCAGTGATCTGAAGCGGGAGTATCCGAGAGCTAAGCTGGTAGTTCACCCCGAGTGCAGGCCCGAGGTCATAGTGCTTGCCGACGAGGTCCTCAGCACCGGTGGCATGTGCAGATATGCACAGAGAGACGATGTGGAAGAGATGATCGTGGGAACAGAGATGGGGATAATACACAGGCTTAAGAAGGAGAATCCCGGGAAGCGGTTCATCCCCATCTCGGAGCAGGCGATCTGTCCCAACATGAAGTCGATAACCCTGGAGAAAATTCTGTGGTCTCTGGAGGAGATGCAGCCGGAGGTGAAGGTTCCGGAGAAGATACGTGTCAGGGCCAAGGAAGCTGTGGACAGGATGCTGGAGATAGGTGCGAGAAGATGAACGAGACGGATAGGCTGGTCGTCTTCATCACCGTTAGCGGCGAGGAAGAAGCCCGTAAGATTGCCGGGTTGTTGGTAGAGGCCAGAAAGGCGGCCTGTGTGAACATCGTGCCGGGAGTGGACTCGGTCTTCTGGTGGAAGGACGAGCTGGACTCGGCGAAAGAAAGCCTTCTCATCGTCAAGACGAAGGCGGTGTTGTTGTCCGAGGTGATTGAGTTGGTGAAGGGAGCGCACAGCTATGAGGTGCCCGAGATAATCGCCCTGCCCATTGTTGCCGGCAATCAAGACTACCTTGAATGGCTGGATCAGGAGTGCCGGTAGGTCTATCCGTCCATGCAGTGTTCAAGGCAGTTGAATATGCTATCGAATGGAGGTTAACTGAGAATGGATGAAGTCGTCATTTCCCGTGCCATCATTGAGAGCTACACGAAGGATTTCACAGAGGCGCTTGACGTGGATGTTGCCATTGCAGGAGCGGGGCCGGCGGGGCTGGTCACGGCATACTATCTGGCCAAAGAGCACATCAAGGTGGCCGTGTTCGAGCGGCAGCTACGTGTCGGAGGAGGCATGCCCGGGGGAGGAATGATGTTCAGCCGGATAGTCCTTCAGGAAGAGGGAAAACAGATTCTGGAGGAGTTCGGCGTGTCGGCCAGAGAACATTTGAAGGGATACTACATCGCGGATTCGCTGGAGGCTACATCGAGCATCTGCTCGAGGGCAATAAAGGCAGGAGCGATGGTCTTCAACTTGATCAGTGTTGAGGACGTCATGATTCGCGGGGACAAGAGGATAACAGGACTGGTACTGAACTGGAGCGCGGTCTCATGGTCCAAGCTCCACGTGGATCCGCTGACTGTGAAGTGCAAGGTGGCCGTGGACGCTACCGGCCATGACGCTGAAGTCTGCCGTATCGTTGTGAGGAAGCTCGGCCCAAAGCTCATGACGGAGACGGGAGGTGTGATGGGGGAGGGGTCCATGTGGGCGGAGAAAGGTGAGAGCGAGATAATGGACAATACCAGGGAGGTCTATCCCGGGTTGATCGTTACCGGCATGACCGCCAATGCAGCCTTCGGGTCGCCCAGGATGGGTGCCATCTTCGGCGGCATGCTCCTCTCGGGTAAGAAGGCGGCCCAGGTGGCTATGAGCATTGTCAAGCAGCGTTGAGGATGACGATTCCTTTCCTTTTGCTGCGGGCAGTGGTAAAGTCTTGAGTGATGACTGACTCACCGAAGCTCCGCGTTCAATTGGCGCCCGGGCATCGTAATGGTCTCATGCTGTCCAATCCCGTCATGATAGCTTCGGGCATAGGCGGGTACGGCACCGAGTTCGGTGAGATCACGGAGATCCAGAAGCTGGGCGCCGTAGTCTGCAAGGGAACCACCCTCAAGCCCAGGGAGGGCAACCCGCAGCCGCGACTGGTGGAGACTACAGGCGGTGTCCTGAACGCGGTAGGGTTGGAGAACATCGGTG
>JBLRXG010000176.1:0-2688 GCA_047920855.1 Dehalococcoidia bacterium
GAAGGAACCAGGGAGTTGCTGCGCAGCTTCTTGCAGTTCTTCATCAGCTACGGACTGGAACTGGGCAAGCAACCCGATGACAACGACTTCGAGCAGCTGTCACAACAACTGCAAAGACTGGGTGGCTCTCCCAAGATAAAGAGCCTCTGACATCCTCTCGCGAATTTTCCCCGTCGATCACCTTCCTCACAGCTTCAAATAGAACTATCTTCTAGAACATAGTCTCTTCCCAACCCGCACCCCCCTTGTCATACTGGCTACACAGGAAAGCTTCTGTATCGCCACATGCTGGAAGGTCGTCTTTCAGCCGTGCTTTACAGGGACGGAGGTACAGCAATGACAAGGCCGATCGACCTTATGCGTGCGGGGAGGAAGGAGGAGCTGTGGAAGATGTGCTGCGGGTTCCTCAACCTGAACCTCGAGGAGTTCATGAGCATCCAGAAGAGGCTCCTCCTCGAACAGATCCAGTTACTGAAGGGGTGCGAGATGGGACGGAGGCTGATGCGAGGCGCCATGCCGGATACGGTGCAGGAGTTCCGCGACCGGGTGCCCCTGACGACCTGCGAGGACTATGTGCCGGAACTGACAGACAGGCACGAGGACTGGCTGCCCACCAGGCCCGCGGCATGGGTGCACACCGTAGGGCGAGCGGGCGAGTACAACTTCAAGTGGGTACCGTTTCCCCAGAGGTTCATGGAGGAATTCGAGAGAGTGGCGGGGGGTGTCGGGCTTCTGGCCTCATGCGATGAGCGGGGAGGTTTTCTGCTGAAAGAGCACCTGAGAACCCTGGCCACCATGAGTTCACCCTACTACGGTTCCGGTGTTGTAGGGCACCTGATGCAGCAGGCACTGGGTGTTGACTTCTTGCCATCGAACTTCAGCATGGGCGGCATGACCTTCCAGGAGAAGATGAAGGCAGGTTTTGATGAGGCGCTTGCCGGGGGTGTGGATGCGCTGGGAGGTCTGCCCGCCATCCTCGTGTACCTCGGCGAGATGATCAGGCAGGGAGACATCGAAGTGGATTTGCCGTTTCTCCTGAAGAACCCCGGCGCAATGGCCAGGGTGGCAAAGGCGCAGATCAGGAGCAGACTGGCGGGTCGCCGTATGCTTCCCAAGGACCTGTGGTCGATCAAGGTGATCGTGGGGGGCGGAGTGGACAGCGCCATCTTCCGGGACAGAATAGAGGAACTGTGGGGAAGATGTCCCCTTGAGGTGTACGGTGGAACAGAAGGCGGACTGTATGCCACTCAGACATGGGATCATCAAGGGATGACCTTCATCCCCAACCTGAACTTCTTCGAGTTCATTCCGGAGAGAGAGTGGTTCAGGCACCAACTGGATGATTCCTATCGGATGAAGACCGTTCTGCTGGATGAAGTCAGAGAAGGTGAACTCTATGAGCCGGTCATCACCAATTTCCATGGCGGGATCATGACAAGGTACAGGCTCGGCGACATGGTGAGGATCACATCACTGCGAAACAGCAGACTGAACATCGATATTCCCCAGATGGTGTTCCACAGCCGCGTCGATGATCTCGTCGACGTCGCCAGCCTGGGGAGACTGACGGAGCGCACTATCGGCGAGGCGGTCGAGAATACGGGGATACCCTATGTCGATTGGGTGGCACGCAAGGAGATCATCGATAACAATCCGGTCCTGCATATCTATCTGGAGCTCGACGACGGATACATCGCCAGTGGAGCGAGCGTCGCAGCGGCGACACGCGAGCAGTTCCGAAAGCTGGACAGGAGATACCGCTGCAACTTCTATAAGCTAATGGGCGACATGGAGGAAGTGCTTCGCCTGAAGCCGGTCGAGGTAACCCTGCTTCCGCAGGGGGCCTTCGCCAGCTATTCTGCCCAACGCCCAGCCCATGCGAACGGGCTCAATGGCAAGAAACGGTCGCACATAAACCCCTCAGACGAGGTGATCTCCTTGTTGAAAGCCCCCAAGGTTGTTGTCGAGGCGGTGCCGGTTGCCGATGACGAGCGGGCGGTGGCAAGGTGACACCGGTGTAGTTGAAGTCCTAGGAGGGCTTTCCTGTAGAAGAGGGCGGGGCCTCGGCCTCGCCCTTCTTCGTTGTACACGTGTGTATTCTCCAGAGCATCTTCCGGCGCCGGACAGGGTATCCATCCGGATAGACACCATCTGTGCGAACTGCGGATGAACTAACAGCGCCGGACTCTTGCAAGGGAGGTACGAAAGTCCTTCTTGACAGTTCCTGAGTTTACGTCGATAATAGGTACAGGACAAAGGGGCACTGCTATGAGTATCGATGTCATTATCCCGCTTGTGGCAACGATCGCCTACGTCCCGTTGCTTGCTGTCCTGCTGTTAGGGCGGAGATGGCAACGGAGGCATAGACTCTTCATCGTCTTCCTTGTTTCCGCGTTTCTCTGGAGCCTCTCGACCTTTCTCAGCATGGGCGAATTGCTCGGTGTTGACAAGTCGATCGAGGTCAAGATCGTCCTCTGCATCTACATCTGGATGCTGGTCCAGTTCCATTTCTTCATCGCCTCATTCTATCGAGAGGAGCGCGTCAAGATTCCGTGGCCATACGCGTTCCTTCTCATCACAATCGCTCTGGCGATCGGCGGCTATATTCCGGCGCAGGTCGACCCGATAGTGTACGGTATACCGATTACTGCAATATCGCTGGCCTTTCTGGCTATGGTAGGTTCCAGG
>JBLRXG010000177.1:0-2679 GCA_047920855.1 Dehalococcoidia bacterium
CTATAAGCTTGTAGATCACGTTGTAGTGCTGAATCCCCACTCCCTTACGTTGGCCGACTGCACTGCTCCGGGAGTAGACGGTGTGTCGAAGCCGATGACGATGCCGCTTGATGCGGAGGCCAGGAGTACGTCGCTCTCTGTGATGCTACCGCTCGCAGCGTGGATGACCCGGACTTTGGCCTTGTCTGTTCCCAACCTCTCCAGGGATGTCCTTATAGGTTCTATGCTGCCGTCGACGTCCGTCTTCAGAACCACGTTCAGTTCCTTCATCTGCCCATCACCTAGCTGGCTGGAAAAGGCGCTCAAGCTCAGGACGCCGCGCGGCCTCGTGTCTTTCTGCTTCTGTGCAAGGCTTCGTGCCTCATGCTCATCAGCATGCACTAAGAAGACATCCCCCGACCTTGCCACTTCATTCAGTCCCAGCACCTCTACCGGAGTCGAAGGGCCGGCCTTGCTGAGATGCTTGCCCTTATCGTCATACATGGCCTTCACTCTGCCCCAGGCACTGCCGGCGGCCACGATATTGCCTTTTCTGAGCGTGCCCTTTTGAACCAGCAGGGTGGCCAGAGGACCCTTGGTCTTGTCCAGTTCGGCCTCGATCACTACGCCCTCCGCCGCCCCATCAGGATCGGCCTTCAGTTCCAGTATGTCAGCCACCAGGAACAGGTTCTCCAGTAGATCGGGAATACCCTGTCCCTGCTTGGCGGATATCGGCACGCAGACGGTGTCGCCTCCCCACTCCTCTACCACCAGGCCCTGGTCGGCAAGCTGCTGCTTGAGGCTGTCGGCATTGGCCTGTGGTTTGTCGATCTTGTTGATGGCCACAACGATCGGAACATTGGCAGCCTTGGCGTGGTGTACGGCCTCCACAGTCTGCGGCATCACACCATCATCGGCGGCGACTACCAGGATCACGATATCGGTTGCCTGCGCTCCGCGTGCCCTCATTGCGGTGAACGCCTCGTGTCCCGGAGTGTCCAGAAACGTGATCTTGCGTCCGTCCACCACTGCCTGGTAGGCACCGATATGCTGGGTGATCGCTCCCGCCTCCTGAGCAGTGACGTTGGTCTTTCTGATGACGTCCAGGAGGGTGGTCTTGCCGTGGTCGACATGTCCCATTACGGTAACCACGGGCGGACGAGCTGCCAGCTTCGCCTGCCCTTCCACCTTCCGGACGCGGGCTGCCCTGCGCTCTGCCGGTGCCTTGGCGCTGTAGCCAAAGTCGGCAGCTATCGCGCTCGCCGCATCGAAATCCATCACCTGGTTGACGTTCGCCATAACGCCCTTGCGCATCAGTTGCTTGATCACCTTGACGGGCTCCACCTTGAGCAACTCGGCCATCTGCTTGACGGTTATGGAAGGCGGCAGCTCGACTTGCAGCTGTTCCTCTTTCTTGGCTTTCGATTTGGTTTCGGTCAAGTTCGGCTTTCCTC
This sequence comes from Dehalococcoidia bacterium, assembly GCA_047920855.1. Taxonomy (GTDB): domain Bacteria; phylum Chloroflexota; class Dehalococcoidia; order GIF9; family AB-539-J10; genus RBG-13-51-36. Next base: position 1,434 of record JBLRXG010000177.1, read on the forward strand.
CAATGAGCCTTCGCTATAGGCACTCAAGGCCCTGCGATTCTCGTCGCTGAGTCTTGCTCGCAGATTGTACTCTATTCGATTCTTCTTCAGTGCTACCTGCCAGCATTCTCTCTTCGGGCATAAGTAGGCGCCCCTACCCGCCTTCTTGCTCGACAGGTCTACCTCAACTGTCCCGTTATCGGTGCGCACTACTCGAACCAAGCTCCCTTTATCGCCGGTCCTCCTGCACGCTACACAGGTACGCTGAGGCTGGCGCCTAGTCGTCGAGTTCTTCACTCCAGAAGCCCTCGGTCTTCTTCTTGTACTTCGGTCCCTTTGCTTTGCCCTTGGCCGCGCTCTTTGCCCTGTCCGACGTATCGGATTTCGCCGAACTGCGCAGGATCTCCTCGGCAAAGCGGATCTGCCCTTCTTCCTTAGTCTCAGTCGAAGCCTCCATTAACTTCGCGAAATCAATGGGCTCTTCGACGATGACCTCTTCAACCGGTTCCTCTTCAATCCGTTTCTCCTCGAAGATATCGTCAGCCGCGAGCTCGGGTATCGCCTCCTCTTCGACCGGTTCAGGCTCTTCCACGAGGGCCTTTTCGGCCTCAACGGCAGATACGCTCCTGATATCGAATCTCCAGCCTGTGAGTTTGGCCGCCAACCTGGCATTCTGGCCTTCCTTGCCTATGGCCAGTGAGAGTTGCTTGTCGGGAACGACCACAGTAGCCGCCCTTCTCTCCTCGTCGATTCGGGTACCTGCGACCTGTGCCGGGCCGAGGGCATTGGCGATGAAGATCCCCGGGTTGCTGTGCCACTGGATCACATCTATCTTCTCGCCCTTGAGTTCATTGATTATGCTCTGCAACCGGATGCCCCGGGGGCCCAGACAACACCCTACAGGGTCAACTTTGTCCTGACTGCTTGCCACCGCTACCTTGGTCCGGTGTCCTGCCTCTCGAGCTATGGCTTTCAACTCGACAAGCCCGCTGTGAACCTCCGGTATCTCCAGTTCGAATAGACGGCGTACCAGGTGGGGATGAGAGCGCGAGACTACTATCTGAGGCCCTCTGCCGCCCTCGAGTATCTGCAGAAGATAGAACTTGAGCCGCTGCCCCCTGTGATAATGCTCGGTTGGCACCTGTTCCTCAAGAGGAAGGACCCCCTCTGTTCTGTTCAGTCGGACATAGATCCGCCTGGGCTCCATGTACTGGATGACTCCCGTGACAACCTCTCCCTCCCTGTTGGTGAACTCCTCGTAGACGAT
>JBLRXG010000178.1:0-2665 GCA_047920855.1 Dehalococcoidia bacterium
GTGTCAACGTCCGCCTACCCCTGGCACTCATTCGCTCGGGCATCAAGTTCGCCTCTGTCCTGCCGCGCGAGGCGGGGGACAGGGTCGAGGCCACCCTTAAGGATCGGGGCTTCGGATTCGACCTGCGCAATCTCAACCCGGATGACCTCGATGGCCTCATAGAGGCCCTGGCCGACCTGGAGGTGGATGTCGAGAGTAACGAGGAAAAGGTGAAGGTCTTCGTGGAGTAAGCTGTGTTAACCCGATCAAAGCCCAGATTTCTTGACACACACCACCGGGTCATATATCATGACCTTCGTTAGTTCGGGCTAACCGAGCTGTTCCGCCGGGTCTGCGCGTCTGCGAAGCCGATGGGGCGGGCTGGTAACGTAGGCTCACTTCATGAACAATAACAATACGAAGACATTTGTTATTGCTCTCGGGGGCAATTCCATACTGAGGAAGAATGAGAAGGGGACCCCCGCAGAGCAATACAGGAACATCGACAGTACAGCAGAGCAACTGCTGGACCTGTGCCGCAGCGGCAACCGCGTCGTGATAACACACGGTAACGGTCCGCAGGTGGGCAATCTACTGCTCGCCGGCGAAGCGGCAGCTGATACAGTCGCCTCCATGCCCCTGGATATACTCGGGGCACAGGCCCAGGGTTACATGGGCTACATGATCCAGAACACCCTGGCCAACCACCTGAGGCGGGCAGGAGCGCCGCGCAATATCACGACTGTAGTCACCGAGGTGATAGTTGACCGCGACGATCCGGCCTTCCGGAACCCGTCCAAGCCGATAGGACCTTTCTACGATGCCGCAAGGGCGGAACAGCATCGCAGCGTGGACGGTTGGGAGATGATCGAGGACGCAGGGCGGGGCTACCGACGGGTGGTTGCCTCTCCGTTGCCTGTTGAGGTTCAGCAGGCCAGGATCATCAGCAGCATGCTCAACAGCGGCGAGATCGTCATCGCCGCGGGCGGAGGGGGTATCCCCGTGGTGAGAGACGACAAACGAGACCTGCACGGCGTCGAGGCCGTTGTGGATAAGGATTACGCCTCGGCACGCCTGGCCATCGAGATCGATGCCGACGTCCTCTTCATCCTGACAGCCGTTGAGTACGCCTACAGCGATTTCGGCGGACCGAGGCAGAAGGCCCTGGAGCAGTTGACGCTTGCCGAGGCCAGGGACCTGCTGGAAGCCGGGCACTTCGGAAAGGGGAGCATGGAGCCCAAGATGCGGGCGGCCGTGATGTTTCTCGAGGAAGACGATCGCTATCCATCGCGCGTGCGGGAGGTGATAATCACCCTGCCCGAGAAGGCAGCGATGGCCCTCAAGGGAGAGACAGGCACGCGCATCTTTAGGTAGACCTTGAGTTCCATGAGCAGGTAGACCTGGGTGGCAAGGACGGGTCGTCTATGAGCCCAGACCGGAGCATTCGGTGAAAGCATCTGCGCTTCCGGGCCCGGGGCGTCGGCCGACCGCATAGTATTAAGGAGGTGAATAGTCTTGAAGACCAGAACACTCATTATCGGTGCTGCGGGGAGGGACTTCCACAATTTCAACGCGTATTTCAGGGACAACGAGCGGTTCGAGGTGGTCGGGTTCACCGCCTCGAGACAGATTCCGGGCATCTCGGGAAGGGAGTATCCTGCGGCACTGGCGGGAAGGCTCTATCCTGAGGGGATCCCGATATACGCCGAGGAGGACCTGCCACGGCTAATAAAGGAGCTACGCATCGATGTCTGCGTCTTCGCCTACAGCGACGTCACTTACAATCACGTGATGGGCGTCGGAGCCATAGTGGAGGCGGCGGGCGCCAGCTTCATGATGCTGGGTCCCAACGACACCATGCTCAAGAGCAACAAGCCGGTCATCTCCGTATGCGCGGTGAGGACGGGCGCCGGCAAGAGCCAGACCTCAAGAGTGGTAATGGACGTCCTCGCCAGGAACGGACTCAAGGCCGTATCCATCCGCCACCCCATGCCCTATGGCGACCTGGTTGCCCAGAAGGTGCAGCGCTATGCCGAGCTGTCCGACCTGGAGAAGCACCACTGCACGATCGAAGAGATGGAGGAATACGAACCGTACATAGTGCAGGGCAACGTCATATATGCCGGAGTCGACTACCAGGCCATCCTGGACGCCGCCGAGCAGGATCCCAAGGGCTGCGATGTTATCCTCTGGGACGGAGGGAACAACGACTTTCCCTTCTACAGGACCGACCTGCTGATAACGGTGGTCGACCCGCACCGGGCGGGACACGAGGTGTCATACTATCCCGGCGAGATATGCCTGCGCATGGCGGATGTGGTCGTAATCAACAAGCTGGACAGCGCGAAGGCAGAGGATGTTCAGACCGTGAGGGAGAACATCGAGCGGGTGAACCCCAACGCCACCGTGGTCAGCGCTTCCTCTCCGGTCACTGTCGATGACCCCGATGTTATCACAGGCAAGAGGGTGCTCTGCATAGAGGACGGCCCGACCCTGACCCATGGCGAGATGACGATCGGAGCGGGCACGATTGCCGCCCAGAGATTCGGTGCTGCGGAACTGGTCGATCCCAGGCCTTACACCGTCGGGGAGATCGCCGAGTCGTTCGAGCGCTATCCTCACATCGGGCCGCTGCTGCCGGCCATGGGTTACGGCAAGCAGCAGCTCAAGGACCTGGAGACGACGA
>JBLRXG010000179.1:0-2647 GCA_047920855.1 Dehalococcoidia bacterium
GCAGCGCAATCGTTGTAGGTTGTGCGGCAGGCCGCGGGCCTATATGCGTAGATTTGACATGTGCCGGATTTGCTTCCGGGAACTCGCCGTTACAGGCGTGATTCCCGGGGTGAGAAAGTCAAGTTGGTGAGATGAATGACAGTTACTGATCCTATTGCTGATATGCTGACTCGGATACGTAATGCCATCATGGTAGGGCATGGTGCTGTACTCGTTCCCTCGTCCAAGATGAAACTCTCTATTGCCAAGATACTGAAAGAGCAAGGCTTCATAGATCGCTATGAGGTGGTCAAAGGGAAGCCGGAGTCGATGATCAAGATCCATCTCAGGTACGAGGATGCCCAGCCGGCGATCCTGGGATTGGAGAGGGTGAGTAAGCCGGGTTTGAGAGTGTATGTGGAGAGCCGGAAGATACCTCGTGTCTACGGGGGGTTGGGCGTTGCCATAGTGTCGACATCAAAGGGCGTTATGACCGGGCAAGAGGCCTGGCGGCAGCATCTTGGCGGCGAAATCCTGTGTTATGTTTGGTAGGTTGATTCAGGAGATTTAGAGTATGTCTCGTGTTGGTTTGCGCGCTATTGCCATACCTCAGGGTACCGAGGTGAAGATTGACGGCAGCGAAGTAGCCGTCAAGGGCGGCAAGGGAGAACTGCGTCGCCGGTTCCACCCCGATATGTCCGTTGCCTCCAGGGACGGGTATCTGTTTGTGAGTCGACCTAGTGACAGCAAGCTCCATCGTTCACTGCACGGGCTCACCGGTAGCCTCCTGGCGAACATGGTGAGAGGTGTGAGTGAGGGTTTTGAGAGAGTACTGGAGATCAACGGTGTAGGTTACAGGGCACAGAAGACCGGCGAGAAGCTTCTGCTTCAGGTCGGATATGCCAATACGGTGGAGTTCGTACCTCCTGTGGGTACTAGCATCACTGTCGAAGGGACCAATCGTGTGCGCGTTTCCGGCGTCGACAAAGAGCTGGTTGGAGAAACAGCTGCCAGAATCAGAGCGGTGCGCCCCGCCGATATCTATAAGGGCAAAGGAATCAAGTACTCTGAGGAGGAGCTACATCTTAAGCCCGGTAAGGCCGGCAAGAGAAGCAAGAAGTAGTAGTCAACATGGGAAGGAAGAATTCGAAGGCCATCAGGGAGATCCGCCATCGGAGAGTGAGACGGAAGGTAGTCAGCAGTCAGTCGAGACCTCGACTGTGCGTCTACCGGAGCCTGAATCACATTTATGCCCAGCTCGTCGATGATTCCTCGGCCCGGACACTGGTCTCGATGAGCACACTCGACTCAGATGTGAGAGTCAAGACCGATGGTGGGACGGGGAAGATGAAGAAGGCCGAGGCGGTGGGCACACTGCTCGCAGAGAGGGCGCTTGACAGCGGGATCAAGTCGGTTGTATTCGACCGTGGCGGCTACAAGTATCATGGCAGAGTCAAGGCTCTAGCCGAGGCTGCCAGGAAGGCTGGATTGGAGTTTTGAGAGCGAGCCGATGAAACCAGTTACTAAAGAAAGAGTGAAGAAGCCAAAAATCGATGCCTCAGATCTCACTCTGGAGGAGAAACTGCTGGGTATCGATCGTGTCACCAAGGTGGTTAAGGGTGGGAGGCATCTGAGGTTTAGAGCCTCGGTAGTGGTGGGCGATGGCCATGGAAATGTCGGCTTCGGTACAGCCAAGGCGGCTGCCGTTCCTGAGGCAATCCGCAAAGCGGGAGCGATGGCCAAGAAGGAGATGATCAAGGTGCCTGTGAAGGACGGCACCATACCTCATGAGATAGTCGCCAAGTTCGGGGCATCCAGGATTTTGCTGAAACCCGCGGCACCGGGGACAGGCCTGATCATTAACAACACTTCTCGAGCGCTGCTTGAACTCGCGGGCGTCAGGGACATACTCGGCAAGTCCTTTGGCGGCCCGAGCAAGATAAACGTTGCTAAGGCAACGATGCTCGCTCTGTCTAACCTGAGGCAGAGCGAGGAAGAAGCGATCCAGGTGGACAGTGAAGACCAGGAGGCAGCGGTAGATGAAACAGAATGAACTAAGGCCACCTGCAGGCGCCAAGCATGGGAGAAGACGCGTGGGTCGGGGGGATAGCAGCGGCCACGGCACTTATTGCGGCCGCGGACGCAAGGGGCAGAAATCTCGCTCTGGCGGTGGGGTGCGCCTCGGCTTCGAGGGCGGTCAGTTACCTTTGATACAGCGACTGCCGCGTAAGAGAGGATTCACCAACGTTTTCCGAGTCGAATGCAGCGTCGTGAATGTGAGTAAGCTGGCTGTGTTTCCTCCCGGAGCCGAGGTGGGACCGGATGATCTGCTTCGAGAGGGATTGGTGAGCACCCTGGATCGCCCGATCAAGGTACTCGGTCACGGCGAGATCCGACATCCGCTGGTGGTTACAGCTAACAGATTCTCTTCATCGGCAGCCGAGAAGATCGCCGCTGCTGGAGGAAAGACGAGACAGGCCTAGCATGCAGCGCAAAGGGACTCAGCCTCGCCTCATCCAGGCAATGATGGACATATGGGCATTGCCTGATCTGAGACGCAAGATCCTCTTTACCCTGGGCATGCTGGCCATTTTCCGTTTCCTGGCGCATGTTCCTCTACCTCTGCCAGGCATCCAGGATGCCCTAGCGGAGTTCTTCGGCAGGAACC
>JBLRXG010000180.1:0-2643 GCA_047920855.1 Dehalococcoidia bacterium
GAATACCTTACCTATCTCGAACAGCTTTATCCCGGCTGTCTCGACCCGCTGATTGTGCGCCAGGGTTGTCAGAACACCGCTCCGCAGAGCCGTTCGCAGGTACTCCTGCTCCTTGCTCATCGGATTGGCCACCCTCAGCGGACGGGTCTTCAGTTCAAGGTTAGGGGATAGCTTTTGAAGTCTCTCAAGACTGACCAGAGGGTAGGTGAGTATCTCCTGGAAGCCCAGACCGGTCAGAGCGGTGCCCAACTGCCTTCTGAGAGTCCTTCGCCGCAACATCGGCGATGTCTTCGATTGCTGCCGCGGCAGCTCGGCACTCAACCGGGCGGCCGGGATCTTATCATAACCTGCTATGCGCACTATCTCTTCTACAAGATCGGCCGTGCATCTGATGTCGCTGCGCCAGTACGGCACGATAACCGAAACCTGCGAGCCCGAGCCGCCTTCCCGGAACTCGAACCCCAGAGATGTCAGTATCTTACGAATACTACCGACACCGATCTTGAGCCCTGCGAGACGCTCTACCTCACGGGCGGAGACCGACACCGCTTCCGGCCGGGACTTGCCCGGGTAGACATCGATCACACCACGGGACGCTCTGCCCCCGGCCACCTCAAGCAACAGCTGCATTGCACGCCTCAGCGGCAGCGGCGGCAGTCCACTGTTTAGTCCCTTGTCAAAACGCAGAGAGGCCTCGCTTCTTAACCGGAGTCGATCACACCCGCGGCGAATCGCCACCCGGTCGAAATTGGCCGACTCCAGGAGAACCGATCTTGTCTCGCCCGTAACCTCGGAAGCTCCGCTGCCCATGATCCCGGCAACCGCTATCGCCCGCTCCTGATCCGCTATAACCAGCATATCTGGGTCCAGACGACGCTCCACTCCATCGATAGTCGTTATGGACTCACCCCGTCCCGCTCTGCGAACTACGATCCGACCGCCCACAAGCCTGTCATAGTCGAAAGCATGAAGGGGCTGACCATATTCGAGCATCACATAGTTGGTGACGTCAACAACGTTGTTGATGGGGCGCATGCCGCTGCTAGCCAGGCGCCGCTGCATCCACCCCGGAGAGGGGCCTACCCTGATCCCGGTAATCAGGCCGGCGCAGTACCTGGGACAGAGGTCGGGAGCAGATATGTCAACGGAAACAAGAGAGTGTATGGAGTCCCCTGACTCAGCATAGTCCACCGATGGAAGACTAAGCTGCATATCTGTTAGCGCAGCGATCTCTCGGGCAACTCCTGTTACCGACAGACAGTCTGGGCGATTAGGTGTTGTGTCCAGATCGAGAACGACGTCTCCCAGATGATCACCTAGAGGTACGCCTACAGGCGCGTCCGGGGACAGGACCAGTATACTGTCATGATCGTCTGAAAGGCCCAGCTCCTTCTCAGAGCAGACCATACCCTCGGACACGACACCGCGGATCTTTGCCCTCTTCAGAGCGGTTGCCTCGCCGGTCCGCCCGTCTATAAGCCTCGCTCCGATGCGGGCAAAAGGCACCCTCTGACCGACTCCGATGTTGGGAGCGCCACAGACGACCGTCAGTCGCTCGGCACCCAGGTCGACTGTCGCCAGGGTAAGCCGGTCCGCGTCGGGATGAGGATCGAGAGCCACAACCTCCCCTACAACAACACTATCCCAGGCTTCTCCGACGCGCTCTATGTCGTTGAGTTCCAGGCCCGCAGCTGTCAGTCTATCCCCGAGTTCCTGGGCACTTAGCGTTATGTCAACATAATCCCGAAGCCACTTGAGCGAAACTCTCATATCACCACCTGGTATGCTAGAACTGTCTCAAGAACCTGAGGTCGTTGCTGTAGAAGAGGCGGATATCATCGATGCCGTATCGAAGCATGGGCAGGCGCTCAACTCCCATTCCGAAGGCAAACCCGCTGTAGACCTCGGGGTTGATCCCGACTCGTGCCAGTACGTCAGGATGCACCATTCCCGCACCGAGTATTTCGATCCATCCGCTGCCACCGCATAGCCGGCAACCATCAACGGTGCATGCCAGGCACTCAATGGCTACCTCAGCTCCGGGCTCCACAAACGGGAAGTAATCGCAACGGAAGCGCACCTTTCTCTCCTCTCCAAAGAGGCAGCGACAAAACTCAATCAGAGTACCCTTGAGATCGGCCAGTGTTATGCTCTTGTCGACGGCCAGACCCTCAACGTGATGAAACATGGATTCGTGGGTGGCGTCAGTCGCCTCATACCTGTAGACCCGGCCGGGCACAATAACTCTAATGGGCGGACTCTGCTCCTCCATGAGCCTTATCTGCATCGGTGAGGTGTGCGTTCGCAGAAGCATCTGCTGTCCCGCACTATCCGGCTCAATCCATAAGGTGGCAAACATATCGCGTGCCGGATGATGCTGGGGTATGTTGAGAGCTTCGAAGTTGTAGTACTCCGTCTCGACATCGGGCCCTTCGACCGTCTGAAAGCCCATCTGCCCGAATACATCGCATATGTCCTCGATCGTCTGAGTTACAGGGTGAATCCCGCCGTAAGCAAGAGGACGGCCCGGCAGTGTTACGTCGAGTCGCTGAGATTGCGAGGCAGAAACAAGGGAGGCCTGTCGCAGTACAGCCTCCCTGTCCCTGAGACCGGCTTCCAGATCCCGCTTGACCTCGTTGGCCC
>JBLRXG010000181.1:0-2637 GCA_047920855.1 Dehalococcoidia bacterium
TAGCTACCAGCTCCCGGACTGGAGCGCTGGCGATCATGGCGCCTTCTTTGAGGATGGCGACCCGGTCGCACACCAGTTCTACCTCGTGGAGCAGGTGGCTGCATAGAAGGACGGTACACCGATCGTGGGCCAGTTGCGGGATGAGGTCGCGCACCTCCTTGGTCCCGGCGGGGTCAAGCCCGCTGGTCGGTTCGTCAAGGAGGATAAGCTCGGGGTCTCTCAAAAGGGTAAAAGCTATTCCCAACCGCTGTTTCATTCCCATCGAATATGTTGCGTAGCGGTCGCGGGCCCGGTCGAGCAGGTTTACCCTTTCCAGCACGTCGGAGATCTTAGACCCGGGAATGCCTCCGATCGCTCTGGCAAGCGCTTCCAGATTGTCCCGGCCGGACAAGTAGGGATAGAAGGAAGGTTCTTCTATGATTGCCCCCACACGTCTGAGTATGGGCCAGCGGTGTTCCTTCAACCTGAGACCGAAAACCTCGATGTCTCCGGCCGTGGGCGCAATCAAGTCCAGCAACATCCCGACCGTAGTGCTCTTACCGGCACCGTTAGGTCCCAACAGGCCAAAGACCTCCCCGTAGTGAAGCTCGAGGTTGAGGTCCCTGACCGCTGCCAGCTTGCCGAAATACTTGCTCAGGCCGGTAGTACGAAGGACAACATCGTTGTTAACGTTGGGCTGATCTCTCAAAGAGGCTTCCTCATTTCTGGCTACTTCCTGGTTTCTGATCTATCATAGCATCTACTGCACGGAGTGTGAATGCGCTCTATTGACAGGGATACCCCCATTGTATTGTCGGACTCACAATGTATAAGTGCCTGGATTGAAGCATGTGACGTCTATTCGCCTATTAAGGAAAGTGGACCCAGGATTCACCCGGTGAGCGTATTGTTATTATGGGAGGTTTTCAAGGTGAAAACGAGAGTTTGTAGTATTCTGGTCGCCCTGGCGCTGCTGCTGCCCTGGCTCGCGCTGGCCGCCGTTGCGGCCGGCACTACCGTGCTGGTGCTGAGGCGCCGCCGGGCTCAGAGCTAGACATTGTGAGTCCGTCACGCGTAGGGGCGGGGTTCATCCCCGCCCCTCTCATTTCGATCCCTATGTATAGCTGCAGTTCGCCGTGGGGTGAGACCAGACTAGCCTGCGGCTTCTTCGTCCGGGGCTAGAAGCTTGTGTGCTTTCTCGAGCCAGTCGGGGATGTCTATTTCTTGAGGACAGGCCTCCATGCACTCCCCGCACTTAGTGCACCGGTCGGCGCGCTGCTCTTCCTTGAGTTGGCGGTAGCCGAACCGGGCCGACCGGGGGTTATCGTACATGACTGCGTCGTTGTACATCTCTAGGATTCGGGGGATCTCCACGCCGCCGGCACAGGGCATGCAGTATCCACAGGTGGTGCAGGGAATGGGGGTCAATGCTTTATAGCCCTCGCGGACGAGGTTGATCACCGCCATATCCTCCGGAGTAAGTATGCCTGGCCTGCCGAGGTCGGCGACAGCGACGTTTTCCACGACCTGTTCCATGGTGCTCATGCCGCTAAGAGCCAGGGAGACCTCCGGCTGGTTCCAAACCCACAGCAGTGCCCATTCGGCGGGGCTGCGCTTCTCAGCGGTGCTTTCCCACAGCCCGGCCACGGGTGCCGGCGGCCTGGCAAGGCGCCCCCCGCGTACCGGCTCCATCACCACCACCGCCAATCCCTTACCGGCGGCATACTCCACGCCGCGGCGGCCGGCCTGATAGTCCACGTCCATATAGTTGTACTGCACCTGGGCAAGGGTCCAGTTATCATAACCATCCACAATCTCCCGGAAGGTCTCAAAGTCATCGTGGAAAGAGAATCCCAGATAATCGAAGCGCCCCCGGGCCATTGCCTCCTCAGCCCAGCGTATCACTCCCAGGTCCCGAATCCGGGGCCAGCTCTTGCTGCTCAATCCGTGAAGAAGATAGAAATCAACCTTCTCTAGCTGGAGGCGCTCAAGCTGCTCATCGAGATAGCGGTCGAAATCCTCGTAGTCCTTCACCAGCCACACGGGCAGCTTGGTCGCCACCTTCACCTTCTCGCGGTATCCGTCCTTGAGCACTTTGCCCACCAGCACTTCACTCTGTCCGGCGTGGTAAGGGTACGCCGTATCGATATAGTTGACGCCGTGATCCAGGGCGTATCGTATCATCCTGATCGCCTCGGGCTCGTCTATGTTTCCCGGTTCATTGTTTATGACCGGCAACCGCATGATGCCGAAGCCCAATATAGATGTCTCCCAATCCAGCCTGCCGAACCTACGATATTGCATTCTCGCCTTTCCCGCCTCTCTGAGGAACCCGTCTTACTCCTTCTCATTATGAATATTGGCTGTCTTCGCAGAAACGTACTGCGACAAGATGATATGAATTCTGCCGGCCTGATGTCAATTCGCCTGCACGCGTCCGCTGAGTGCTCTGCAAGGCCGATACAGTGAGGATTGCCGGGTACAGCATCCGGCTCAGTTGTATGTGGGGTATGATACCCGAATTGTGATAAGGCCTGATCGGTATGGTGTCCCCGGATTCCCGCAGAGACCAAATATAAAGACCTGCCCCCCCTCCCCCTATTCCCCGAACTCCGGGATGAGGTCTTGACATTTCCGTTACCGCTCAATATACTGAGC
>JBLRXG010000182.1:0-2603 GCA_047920855.1 Dehalococcoidia bacterium
GCGCCAGGGCGAATCCAGCACCGATCTCCACCCCCTTCACAGCGTTGATGCTCATTATCGCCCGGGCGATGTCGCCGTCCAGGCGGCGGTCCCAGCTAACATGGCTCCCCAGGCCCACCGGGACTCCGGCAGCGATGACCTCGACAACGCCGCCCAGCGTGTCTCCCCCTTCTCTGGCGTCATCGATGGCCGCCATCATCGCCTTCTCCAGCGCCGCATCGGCACACCGCACCGGCGAGGATTCCACTCCACGCCAGTCCACCGGCAGTTCGTCACAGGACTTGTCCTTGCAGAGGCGTGATGCTTCGCCGACATTCCCGATCGCCACTGTGCGGCTATGGAGAGCAATTCCAAACTCCTCGAGAAACCTCCTGGCGACAGCCCCGACGGCCACCCTTGCCGCCGTTTCCCGCGCACTAGCCCTTTCGATGATGGGCCTTACGTCTTTGACTCCGTATTTGGTCAGGCCGGCAAGGTCGGCATGTCCCGGGCGGGGATGGGTTACAGGCTCTGCCTCCTCATCCGACGGCGCAACATTCATCTGCTGCCGCCAGTTCTCCCAGTCACGATTGGCAATGAACAGAGACACGGGGCTGCCTGTTGTCCGTCCGTAGCGAACGCCGGAGATGATCTCGGCACTGTCATCTTCGATCTTCATGCGGGGGCCGCGCCCGTAGCCCTGCTGGCGGCGCTTGAGTTGCCTGTTGATGTGGTCCTCTTCCAGCGGAAGGCCGGCCACCATTCCTTCGACGATGGCCACCAATCCCCTTCCGTGGGACTCCCCTGCGGTGAGAAAACGAAATCGCTCCATTAGCCCTGATATAAGAACCGGGGTTGAGGATAGCTCTGGCTCAAGATCTCCAACAGCATCATGTCCTCCGCACTGAACCCCCACAACCTCATCCGCAGAGCATCGCCAAACCACAGTAACGACCACACCGGCCGCCTGGGCAGACGGTAGTACTCTACCCACGCCGATTCCAGGCCTGCTAGCCCGAGCGCCACGTCCAGGGCAGTGTCCAGTCCGCCCAGTTCGTCAACCAGGCCGAGCCGGTAGGCCTCGGCACCGGTATATAGCTGCCCGGTGGCCAGTTCCCTGGTTTCCTCTCTGCTCAACCCCCTCCCGGCAGCCACAACCCCCACGAAGTGCTCATAATACTCATCGACCAGTCGCTGCATTATCTCCTCTTCCTCCTGCGTCAACTCCCTGAGACCCGAGTACATGTCCTTGTAACGGCCTCCCTTGAATGTCTGAACACTGACGCCCAGCTTCTCGTATAGCCCCTCGACGTTCACGACCTGAGAGATGACCCCGATGCTGCCGGTCATCGCCACCGGCGAGGCGACGATCCTGTCTGCTCCGGTCGAGATGTAGTATCCGCCGGAGGCAGCCATATTCTCCATCACCGCGACGACCGGAATCTTCTCCCTGACCCTTTCTATCTCCTCCAGGATCTCCTGGCAGGCCGTAACGGTTCCACCCGGGCTGTTCACACGGATGACAATCGCCTTCACTGCTTCGTCTGACTCCGCCCTGCTCAGATATGATCTCACCAGATCCGGCGTGATGGCTGCGTCAGAAAACAGCGAGGCCCCCTGGAAAGTGATGGTACCGCTCAGAGAAACAACCGCTATCCTGTCCGCAGGCGGTCTTCCCAGCGGTCTAAACACGAACAGAACCAGTACCACCACGACAATGACAACGCTCAGACTGATGATAATCGCCTTCTTGCTTCTCATCCTTCTGCCCATTACAGCATCTCCCCGGCCTTTCTCAGCATGACCTCAACCGGCGCCTCCATGCCCGTCCACAACCTGAAGGAGGCCGCCCCCTGATATACTAGCATAGGCAGTCCGCCGAGTGTATCCGCTCCCGCCTGCTGTGCCAATTCGAGCAGGGGAGTAGTCCGGGGGTTGTACACGAGGTCATAGACCAGGGCACCGCCCGGGATAACCTCCTGGCTAAGAGGCGATCGCCCTTCCTGTTCACTATGCTTCATCCCTATGGTAGTGCAGTGCACTATCAGGTTACATCCGGCGAAGGTCTCCTCAGACGCTACCCGCTGCCAGGGAAAGGCAGCAACGCCTGTTCCCGACCCGCCCACACCATCCAACGTCGTTTCCGCATAACGGGCCAGGTGTTCCGCCAGTGTCCCTGCCCGCTCGAATACTCCATCGGTGATGGCCAGTGACGCCGCCTTCTTCTGCACCAGGGCAGCGCCGACCGATCTGGCTGCTCCACCGGCGCCGAGTACTACCACACGCTTTCCCGCCGGGTCGAAGCACTTCACCCTGTTCAACGCCTCAAGAAAGCCATAGACGTCAGTGTTATGGCCCACCAGTTCATCGCCTTCCTTTACTATAGTGTTGACCGCACCTACCGCAGCAACAAGGTCGTCGACCCTGTCCAGCATCGGCAGTACCGCCTCCTTGTAAGGCACAGTCACGTTGGCTCCAACATTCTGTGGCTTTCTCAGGTCGTCGACCACACGGCGCAGCCGGGCCGGTTCGGTCTCCCACAGTTCATAGCGAATATCGAGTTGATGATAGTCGAGGGCTGCCTGCTGGAACTGAGGGGAGATGGAGTGCTTTATGGGGTAGCC
>JBLRXG010000183.1:0-2556 GCA_047920855.1 Dehalococcoidia bacterium
GTGTCGTGAGATGTCCGGTTAAGTCCGGTAACGAGCGCAACCCTTGCCGTATGTTACAAGTGTCATACGGGACTGCCGGCGTCAAGCCGGAGGAAGGTGGGGATGACGTCAAGTCAGCATGGCCTTTATGTCCAGGGCTACACACACGCTACAATGGGTGATACAGAGGGTTGCCAAGGAGCGATCCGGAGCTAATCCCAGAAAATCATCCTCAGTTCGGATTGCAGGCTGCAATCGCCTGCATGAAGTCGGAGTTGCTAGTAACCGCAGGTCAGCTATACTGCGGTGAATACGTTCTCGGTCTTTGTACACACCGCCCGTCACGCCATGGGAGTTGGCAACACCCAAAGTCGATAGGCTAACCCCGACTTGTCGGGGAGGCAGTCGCCTAAGGTGGGGCTGGTGACTGTGACGAAGTCGTAACAAGGCAGCCGTACGGGAACGTGTGGCTGAATCACCTCCTTTCTAGGGAGTCATCAGTGAGAGCATCACTGGATTCCTAGGTCGGTCGATAGACCGCAAGGTTTATCGTTCTATTTTGAAAAGCTTCTTCCTTCCACTGTTCAGTTGTTAAGGATCCCGCCGTTTTTCTCGTGCCAGACGCTCCTGTCATGGCTTACGTCGTCCACAAGGGTTGGGTAGTGCATCGTTGGCCTTAGCGTCCAGACGTGTCTCCATCTTCCGGCTCGCGACTCACGGTCCCGTATCTTGGCACAGGCAGTCCGGCAGTGGCTCAGTGCACTCCAGCCATTGCCTGTAGTCCCGAAATGATATAAGCTATGTCGAGGGACACCCCTATCAGAAGAACACTACTGGCAAGCTACTGTGGCTAATCCGATCAAATTCGGCACCGACGGATGGCGGGGGATCATCGCCGAGGATTTCACCTTCGACAATGTGCGCATCTGTGCTCAGGCCGTGGCCGAATACTTGAAGAGCGACCGCCTGGATGGGCGAGGCCTGGTCATCGGATATGACACTCGTTTCGCCTCCGAGGATTTCGCTGCCTCTTCCGCTGAGGTGGTCGCAGGCAACAACATAGGAGTCCGGCTCTGCGTGAGGCCTGCCCCGACGCCGGTGGTGAGCTTCGCCGTCCGTGCTACCGACTCCGCCGGAGGCATCATTATAACCGCCAGCCATAACCCCGGCTCGTGGAACGGGTTCAAGTACAAGTCTGAGGATGGCGCGAGCGCCCCGACCGAGATCATCTCCCGGATAGAGGCGAACGTCGCTGCACTTGCGCAGGCTTCCCCTCCTGAGCTCAGCGCACCGATGAAGGGCGTGAGAAGGCTGGCACTGGCTGAGGCAGTAAAAGGAAAACTCATCGAGTACATCGATCCCGCTCCTTCCTACCTGGGTCATCTGGGACGGCTCGTTGACCTGGAAGGATTGCGCGGGCAGAAACTGAACATAGTCGTGGACTCCATGTACGGTGCCGGCATTGGCTACTTCAGCACTGTCCTGGAGGACGGTAACCTCGACATCACCGAGATCAACGGTGAACGAAACCCCGCGTTTCCCGGCATTCAGCCGGAGCCCATCGCCAGGAATCTGACCGATCTTTCACGATTGGTGGTTGAACGAAGCGCCGACGTCGGCCTGGCTACCGACGGAGACGCCGATCGCATCGGCATTGTAGATGAGAAGGGGCAGTTTCTTACCCAGCACCAGGTCTTTGCCCTGCTCTGCCTCTATTTCCTTGAGGTGCGAGGTGAGCGCGGCCCCATAGTCAAGACGCTGACCTCGACCACCATGCTGTCTCGCCTGGGAGAGCTATTCGATGTGCCGGTGTACGAGACAGCGGTGGGCTTCAAGTATGTAGCCCCTGTCATGACAGAGAGGAACGCCATGATTGGGGGAGAGGAGAGCGGCGGCTACGGCTTCCGCGGTCATGTTCCGGAGAGAGATGGAATACTGGCCGGTCTCTATTTCCTTGACTTCATGGCCAAGACGGGGAAGACGCCGTCCCAGCTTCTTGATTACCTGTACAGCAAGGTCGGGCCTCATCACTACGAGAGGATGGACTTTCACGTCTCTGCGGAAGACCGTGAATCGATCATCGACCGCCTGAGTTGCGCCGTGCCGGACAGCATAGCCGGTTCAAAGGTGACCGGTGTAGACACAGCCGACGGCTTCCGCTTCTTCCTTAGCGACGGAACCTGGCTGCTCATTCGCTTTTCCGGAACGGAACCGCTCGTGCGCATATACTCCGAGGCCGAGAGTATTGACCGTGCACAGGTCTTGCTGCAAGAAGGCAGGAAACTAGTCGACTTATGAGCGAGCCCGATGAGGACTGTCAATAGTGGCGGAGGGAGAGGGATTCGAACCCTCGAGACCCTTGCGGGCCTACCCGCTTTCGAGGGCGTCGAAGCCCGTTTCACGCTGTGCTACGGGATGGCGAAATATGCCGTTGACCTGCACGTTTGCAACATGCGCACGGCGGCGCGCGACCGCCCATGGCGAGGTGTGACGCGTCAGATGTGATCCGGATGTGATCCCTACCGCGTGACGCAGCACTCGCAAGGCCTCAGCGATCGTTCAGACTTGACTGTGCAC
>JBLRXG010000184.1:0-2554 GCA_047920855.1 Dehalococcoidia bacterium
CCCAGCAATCAAGGAGGTGAAAATGGCCAAGAGGATCATTTCAGCTATCGATGTGGGCACGACCAAGGTAGCCACCATCGTAGCTAGCGTAAAAGCTAAAGACGACATCGAAGTTCTAGGAGTGGGAGTCGTTCCCAGTCGTGGCCTTCACAAAGGCATAGTCGTCAATCTGGATGAAGCCAAACAGTCCATCGCCGCATCGGTGAGAGAAGCTCAAAGGATCAGCGGCATACGTATAGATTCTGCTTATGTTGGGGTTACCGGCAGGCACATCAGCAGTCTGAACAATCGGGGAGTAGTAGCTATCCCCCGAGATGATCGACTCGTGCGCACTGATGATCTCAAAAGGGTACTATCTGCGGCTCGAAACATACCTGTGGCCGAGGGTAAGAAGGTGCTGCACGCCATTCCTCGGTTCTATGCCCTGGACGGGCAGGAGGGCGTTAGGCAGCCGGTCGGCATGCACGGATCCAGGCTGGACGTGGAGACCCACATCATCACCGCGTCCGTGACTTCCGTACAGAACCTGGCCAAGTGCGTCCGTAGCATCGGCGTTGACGTTGAGGATCTCATCCTGGAGCCTCTGGCCGCTGGAGAAGCGGTGCTGACTCCGGAAGAGAGAGACACAGGCGTCATCATGGCAGACATGGGTGGAGGCACCACGGACATCGCGGTGTTCAAGAATGGCAGCATCTATCATACCTCGATCATCCCGGTAGCCGGTTATCAGGTGACCAGCGATATATCGATAGGCCTGGGTCTGCCCTTCAGCATCGCGGAGAAGATGAAGAAGAAATATGGAAATGTCATGCCTGCTCAAGAGGCCGACCAGGCCGTCCAGGTGGGCGTGGAGAACGGGCATAGCGCCTCGTACAATGAGCTATGCAGCATCATCCGGGCCAGGATGGAGGAATTGCTGCAGCTCATATTGTTGGAGATGCCCACTAGCGATTACAGCAGCCTGGCACCTTGTGGGCTCGTGCTCACTGGAGGTGCATCCAACTTGTCCGGGCTGGACGAGTTAGGACAGCAGATGCTGCGCATTCCGGTGCGTACAGGCCGACCTCTGAGCGCGGGGATCTACGGCATTTCCGACATACTGAACGACCCGTCTTATGCAACTACGCTCGGGCTTGCCCTCTGGCAGGTGCGAGGCAAGGAGGGGTCCACTTATAGAGAGAAGAGAAACGGTAGCTGGAGTAGCTTCATGCGTGTGCTAAGAAAGCTGCTTCGTGCCTGATCTGTGAAAGGAGGTTACAGTGGCAAAACAGATTTATACTCCGACTCCAGCAAGAATCAAGGCTATTGGCATCGGCGGCGCCGGTAGCAATGCCATTACTCGCATGGTGCGGGAGGGAATCAAGGGCGTTGACTTCATAGTTATGAACACCGACGGTCAGGCGCTCGCGCTGGCTGAAGCTCCCACCAGGATTCAACTGGGAGAGAAGCTGACCAGAGGCTTGGGCGCCGGCGGTGATCACAGGGTTGGAGCAAAGGCAGCCGAAGAAAGCTGTGACATCGTCGAAGATATCGTACAGGGTGCCGACATGGTCTTCATCGCCGCTGGCATGGGCGGTGGTACAGGAACAGGCGGCATTCCCGTGGTGGCCGAGGTGGCCAAACAGACTGGTGCCCTCACCATTGGAGTAGTGACAAAGCCCTTCACCTTTGAGGGGACGCACAGAGCTCAGGTAGCAGAGGAGGGGCTGATCAACCTCTCGAGCAAGGTCGATACCCTCATCATAATACCCAATGACCGCCTCCTTCAGCTCTGTGATGCGAAGACGACTGTGGACAGCGCCTTCAGGTTGGCAGACGATGCTCTCCTGTTGGGAGTACAGGCCATCTCTGAGGTGGTGACCATTCCCGGGTTGATCAACCTCGACTTCGCCGACATAAAGTCGGTCATGAAGGACGCGGGACCGGCCTGGATGTCGGTCGGCAAGGCCGGCGGTCAGAGCCGGGCTGCTGAGGCGGCAAAGGCTGCCCTGGCTAGCCCTCTGCTCGACGTGTCAGTCAACGGAGCGACCGGAGTGCTGTTCAACATCACCGGCGGCCCCAGCCTCACTCTGTTCGAGTGTAACGAGGCTGCCGAGGTGATCAGCCAGGCGGTCGATCCCAACGCCAACATAGTCTTCGGTGTGGTGTTCGATCCCAAGATGGATAGCGAGGTCCGGATCACCGTCATCGCCACCGGCTTCGCTAAGGCACAGGGCAGGGGAGTGTACACTGCTGAGGAACTCCGACGCCTGATAAAAGGCGGCAGCGACGCGCTTGACATGCCCTCGTTCCTGCGCCGCGGTCAGCGTATGCCCTTGTCTCACGTGGATCACCACTCCGGACATGCAACGCCGGTCACTCCAGCACCGGCCAGAATATCTCGACAGTAAACCTAGGCCTCATCAGGGGAGAGGGGTGGCTGGAACTGCCCCTCTCCCCACGGGAGGTACGTGTTGCGTCAAAACAAAGTGTTACCAAAGTGCTCCTTGTTGCATCATAATACCGGTTACCGAGTTGATTCTTTCCATTACGTTTCAGCCAGAGTGCAGAGGTG
>JBLRXG010000185.1:0-2547 GCA_047920855.1 Dehalococcoidia bacterium
GCGGCACTATCCCGGTAACATTTCTAAATGAGTGAACAACCCCTGTTCGGTAACATTATTGTATGAGTTGACACGGTTCTAGTCTCTTCCAATACAAGATGAGCCTGGATGGCCACATCGGCCTGTGTTCCATCGACAGGTTATGCTCCGATTGGGTAGAAGAAAGGCGGTCTTCCTGATAGAATTTCCGCTGTGTCATGGTTGCATGCCGCATCCATCACAGAAGGAGGGTAGATGGAAATTCTGAAGAAGCTGTCTGAGGCTCCGGGGATCCCGGGTAGAGAGGAGGCGATCAGGGCCATCGTCAAGGAGGCGCTTAAGGCCCACGTCGACGATATGGTAGTGGATCGGTTGGGGAACGTGATCGCACATAAGAAGGGTACGGGGCCGAAGGTGGTAGTAGCCGCGCACATGGACGAAATCGGGTTCCTTGTTTCCCACATCGACGAGGAGACCGGGTTCCTTCGTATTGCGCCTGTAGGTGGGTTCGATCCGCGCACGCTGATCGCTCAGCGCGTGATGGTGCACGCCAGGGATGGCGGGCTCTACGGGCTTATCGGGACCAAGCCTGTGCATGTCCTGACCGACGAAGAGCGGAAGAAGGTGCCGGAGATGAAAGACCTCTTTGTGGACATCGGCCTGGCTGGCAAAGATGCCAGAGAACGCGTGCGCGTGGGCGATCCCGTGACTCTTGTGCAGACGTTCGATGAGATAGGAGAGCTTGTCACGGGCAAGGCACTCGATGATCGATTGGGCGTGTATGTAGCGATCGAGGCGGCAAGGAGGATGGGAAAGCACAAGGCGGATATCTACTTCGTGGCCACGGTGCAGGAGGAGGTTGGATTGAGGGGAGCGCGGACCTCGGCCTTCGCGGTTGCCCCCGATATCGGGGTGGCTTTGGATTCGACTATCGCCTGCGACATTCCGGGAGTTCCGGCACACGAGCAGGTAACCCGCTTGGGCAAGGGCGTGGCCATCAAGCTCAAGGATTCGGCGTCCATCTCCCACCACGGCCTCGTGCAGTTCCTGATGAACCTGGCCGAGGAGCGGAGCATCCCGTATCAACTCGAGATACTGCCGCGGGGTGGGACCGATGCCGGCGCTATCCAGCCTGCCCGGGAAGGTGTGGCTGTGGTCACGATCTCAGTTCCTGCCCGGTACGTGCACACGGTCGTGGAGACCTCACACAAGGCAGATATCGAGGCCGCGATCAACCTGCTCGTTGCCTTCCTGGAAACGTGTCACCAGGCAGACCTGCGGCTGTAGGATTAAACGCTGCAACCCGAGATACTCAGAGGGGGCTCCGCCTGCTAGGAGCTTCGGCCCTCTGTGCCCTGCTTCTTCTCGTCGGCGTAGAATCCCTTCAGTCGCTTGGCCATCTCCTCCAGTCGCCTATCGACCAGGTGGTTGATGGTGCCCTCAGGATAGGTGCCGTCTTCCTGTCTCTCGCCGGCGGCGATGCCCGTCAGGATCTCGATGCCCTCGTCGATGGTCCGGGCTGAGTAGACATGGAACTGGCCCTGCTTGACGGCCTCCACGACCTCATCGCGCAGCATGAGGTTCTTGAGATTCTGCTGCGGTATCAGTACACCCTGTTCTCCGGTGAGTCCTTTCGCCTGGCACACTCTGAAGAATCCTTCTATCTTCTGGTTGACGCCGCCTATGGGCTGGATCTCGCCCTTCTGGTTCACGGAGCCGGTAACAGCTATACCCTGCTTCAGCGGTTTGTCCGAGAGACTGGAGAGAATGGCATACAGTTCGGCCGAGGAGGCGCTGTCTCCCTCGACTCCTTCGTAGGATTGCTCGAAACACAGACTTGCGGAGAGCGATAGCGGCTTGTCCTGGGCATACCTCCACCCCAGATAGCCGCTGAGGATCATGACGCCTTTGTTGTGAATGGGGCCGCTGAGTTGCGACTCACGTTCTATGTTTATAACTCCTCCCCGTCCCAGGAATGTCTTGGCGGTTATCCTCGAGGGCTTGCCAAACGCGATGTCGCCCAGAGAGTAGACGCTCAGGCCGTTGACCTGCCCCTGCACCTCCCCCTCTGTGTCTATCATGATGGTACCGCGGTCTATCATCTCTCGAATCCGTTCGTCGAGCAGGTTGTGCCTGAACCGCCTTTCGTCTATGGCTTTCTGGACGTGCCTGGCCGAGATGAACTTGGCGCCGTCCTTCGAGGCCCAGTAGTTGGCCTCCTCGATCCAGTCCTTGACCTTGGCGAACCTCGAGGATAGCCGCTCCTGGTCGGCCACTATCCTCGAGGAGTGTTCGATGACCTTGGCAACTCCGCTGGGGTCGAAGTGCCTGGCCTCGCACTCCTCGCAGCATCCTGAGAGAAAGGCCGCATAGGCGAGCATGTTCTCCCCGGTTCTCTCGATCTGAGAGTCGAAGTCGGCCTTGACCTTGAATATCTCCCAGTAATCCTCGTCGTACATCGATAGCATCTGGTAATACAGGGCATCACCGGTCAGTATCACCTTGACCTCTATCGGCATGGGTTCCGGTCGCAGGCCCTGAGGCGCTATCAACCCGAACTGCTCGAAC
>JBLRXG010000186.1:0-2534 GCA_047920855.1 Dehalococcoidia bacterium
CCTGTAGATATTCTCCGATGATACGATATCGTCCATCAGAACGAGCAGTTCGTGTGGGGTCCGGTCGCCGATCATCAGGACCAGGTCTCCTCTCTCAAACTCACCGTGATCTTCGGATATAACGAACCCCTCTTCGACCCACTGAAACTCCAGGGGCAGACCTTTGTCCCTTTCTTCGAATAGCAGGACGGTGTGGGCATCTCCCACCGAGGTAACCAGGCTGTTCATGGCGAAGTAGTATTCGGCAGCCGACAGGGGGATGGAAAGCATCTCCTGAATTGCATCCTTTCGGCGCTTCCACTCGGGTTCTCCGAGGTGGCGATACGGGTCGGGATGAACATCCTCAATGGTCTGTACCAGGTAGGCGAAATCCGCCGCCATCTCAGCGGGCTGCAACACGTCGGAGCCTCTCAACACCTGCTCCTCTGGTTCAAAGGGGACGGGTTTCGCCGGGAATATCATGTTGTTCACGTATAGCCAGATACAGACCCCGATAGAAGTACACAGCACCGCTATTCCGATATGGATGAGCGCTCTTCTCATTCAACGAGCCTCGATACCTGCCCCGGTCACTGTACAACTGCTGGGACCGTGCTCAGCCCCATAAGCAGGATGCTGATGTAGCTCTGTGCATAGAAAGAGCCAGGGTGGCTCACGGCCTCTATAGGACGGATAGTAGTCCAATCAGATCCAGTTCGTCAACAGCCAGGTGATTCTTGTTCAGTGTGAGCGGAAGCGGATATACCGGCACGGGCAGGTGACCATTGACGGTGACCGGCTCGACTGCTACTATTCCTTCGGAGACGCCATGCAGATATCACCAGAAGAAAGACGCAGGGTCTACGAGGAGGAGAAGGACCGCATCGAGGCTGAGCGAAGGGAGCGTGTGACGGGCGGACCTTCCAGCATCGGACTAGAGCCCAACACTGCCGGATTGCTCTGTTACCTGGGTTTCTGGATCACCGGCATCATCTTCCTTATCATCGAGCAGGAGAACAGGTTCGTTCGCTTTCATGCCCTCCAGTCGATTGTCACGTTCGGCGGACTGGCTATAATCGGAGCTCTCCTGAGCTTGATACCCTTCATGGGGATTGTGTTCGGTCCGATCATAGGTGTCCTTATTCTCGTGCTGTGGATATTGATGATGGTCAAGGCCCACCAGGGTGAGTTATACAGGCTTCCTCTTGCAGGCCTGGTGGCTGAAGGAGTGCTACCTGTGGAATGGCGCACGGGAAGGCCCGGGACTGGACAAGAACAGGGGACAGACGCGCCCCCAGTCGCTGAACAGACTGCTCAAGCATCAGAGAGTGGGAAGGCCGAATCGTCGGATTCGGAAGCAGCCCCTTCATCAGACAAGCGTATTCAGAAGAGAGGGCTCATTGATGACCGCTCTGGAGGTGGTAGGGTTGGCAGGGTAGCAGGCTACAGCGTGGCCATCGTGATTAATGTGATCCTCCTGGGCTTTTTCTCGTTCTTTCACAGGTACATAGCCTTCTACTACTCCGATTCAGCCGGGGGCATTACCAGGGTGCCCATTCTCACCGAAGACTACTTCACGTTTCTGCCCATCCTGGTTACCGCGCTGGTCATATCTATAGCCGCGCACGTTGTCCTCATTATCTACGATAGGTACCTATTGAGGGAGATCATACAGATAGCTCTCGCAGCTATCGGCATCGCTGTGCTGGTGAACCTCCTGGCCATACACCCCTTCGACTTCAGCGGTATCCCCAATCCTTATGTGGTGGAGATAATGCCGTCAGTTGCGACCATCATCTTCGTCGTCATTGCTGTCGCGCTGGGAATCGGTGCGCTTGTGCGGTTCGTGAAGTTGATGGTTACAGTTTCGCAGTAGTTCATTTGTCCGGCGAAGGAGGTGTTGTCAATGAGAACTCTCATAGTCTACGACTCAGTCTACGGGAACACGGAGAAGATCGCTCGGGGAATGGCTGAAGCGGTTGCCTTACGCGCCGAAGTGAAGGTGCTGCCGGCGGGCGACGCCGACATCTCGGATGTATCATCCGGCGACTTTCTCATAGTCGGTTGTCCGACTCATGGGGGTAGGCCAACGCAGGCGATGCAGGCGTTTCTCGGCAAGATTCCCGATGGCTCTCTGCAAGGCACCAAAGCGGGCGCGTTCGACACCAGAGCGTCGGCTCGATGGGCGAGGATCTTTGGCTTTGCTGCGGGGAGAATCGCTGCCAGTCTCAGGAGAAAGGGAGCCAGCCTTATAGCTTCGCCAGAAGGGTTCTTTGTCAAAGGCAAGGAGGGCCCGCTCAAGGATGGAGAGTTGGAGCGGGCGGTAGATTGGGCCAGACGAATCGTGGAGATCACTGGCTAGCGTCGTACGGCACGGCGTTGCGTTGATATACTGAGCGGAACGGTTCTCTAGCGCTATCGTTCCCTGGATATGCATGCGGAACAGCTTGATGGCATAGGGCGATCTGCTGTATGTCGGAGCCATCTAGAGAGAACAACACCACACTAAGGAGGGAGCAAGATGTCGAGAAATGCAAAGATTGCCTACGTGAGTC
>JBLRXG010000187.1:0-2522 GCA_047920855.1 Dehalococcoidia bacterium
TGAGGATGAGCTAGAGACTCTCTGCGACTGTATACGCAGGGTTCTACTCGAAGCCATCGAATGCAAAGGCGCCAGTGTGGATACATACCTTCGCCCCGAGGGTGCAACCGGCACTGCGCACTGCAGTTTCAAGGTTGCCCACAGAGGAGGCCAACCATGCACCGTCTGCGGCGGCACGATAGAGCGAGTACTCATACAGAACCGGGGAAGTTACTTTTGTCCCGCGTGCCAGCCTATCGAGCCACGACCTTCCCGACGCGGAGCTGGCATAGATCGGCCTCCTCAAACCGCCAGATCCTGATATCCGCGAATCCGGCAGGGTCAGCCTGAACGATGCTACCCGGCTTACTCAGTCATAGCATATTCGCCGTTCAGGATCGAGACGTAACGTTCCCATACCCTGTTGTACTGCTCCGGATCAGCGACTGCCTTGATGAGCATGATCCTGGCGAAGTAGTCGCGCTGTGAGTCCGTTGAACTGTGGTTGCCGTATATCTGCATGGCAAACTGAGCGAAGTCACGTACCATAAAATCGAAGATCTGGTTTAGTATGTCGGGATCCAGCCCGTCATAACGTGCCTGCTCAAGTATCAACTGCCCATAGACCACGATCGAGAACATCTCTCCCAGCGGCAGCGACCACGAGGGGTCCATATCCTGGGCTTGGTCAGGTCCCGCCTTCTCAAGCATCTCCCTGAAGATCTCGATCTGAGTCATGAAGGTCTCAACATTGGGTAGCGACCTGTTCGTCTCAAAGACCGGCTTGTAGTCATGGAAGCGCACCTTTCCCAATCCCCTTGTTGCCCCCTGGTCGAACAGAAACAGATCATCCCTTGCCGAGAGATCGGGCTCAATCGGCGGGTATTCGGCGGGGTTGAAGAAGTAGTTCTGCATGAACTTGCGAATGAGCTGTACGTTTACATGCACGGTTCCCTCAAGCTTGGAGGGCCCCATAATATCGGCGGCAGCCATGTGGAAGTAGGTATCTTTCTCGAATCCCTTGGCCGCGATGACCTCCCAGAGCAAGCTCACCACCTGTTCAGCTTGCAGGGTCACCTTCATCTTGCTGGTCGGGTTATACAGTAGATAGCGCCGGTCATCATGGCTGGCGTTGCGGAAGTAGTCGGTGGCGCGACGCTGGTACATCTTCATGCCGAGCAGCCGCAGCCACGCATCCATGAAGCTCTTCCGTACATGGGGCATGTCCGTGACCCTTATACCGTAGAGGATACGGTTGGAGGCATGGGTGATGGATTCATAGAAGCAGTGCTCGGCCACTCCGATCGACCCGGGGCCGATGTTGAACTTGCCGATATTGACCGTATTGAGCGCACAATCCCAGGCATGGGAACCCCGGGACAGGATATCGTCCTCCGTTACGGGATAATCGTGCAGGGCGAAGTTGGACACATATTCCTGGTGGGAGACCACGTTCTTCTTCAGTTCGTAGGCCTTATGCCGGTAGTTGGTGACGAAGAACACGTAATCGTCCGAGCCGTCGTTGACCTTGCCCAGCGTTGAGACCATCTCGGCTTCATTGCCGTTACCGATGTAGTACTTCTCCCCGTTCGCCACCCAGGTGCCATCCAGCCTGGGCGTGAGAGACGTCTCAGTAGAGTAGATGTCGGCTCCGTGCTCCCGCTCAGAAAGGCCGAAGGCGAACAGAGCCCCTTCCTTCAACAGTCCGGCCGCCTGTTGCTTTGCCATCTCGTTCTTGCTCATCCATATTGGGCCTAGACCCAGTATGGTCACCTGAAAGCAATACCAGTAACCAAGGCCATAGAACGCTAGAAGCTCGGCATACTCGCTATTCCGGGAGGTATCCCAGCGACAGTCAGAGTCTCCATCGGCATAGCCCTCAGGTGTCAGCAACTTGGAGAAGATCCGTTCCTTTCCGATGAACTCGACGAAATCGCTATACCAGACCTTCTTAGTGTAGTCGTCGAGCAGCCTCATCTTGCCCATCTTCTCAAAGAAGGCGATTGTACTTTCCATAATGGCTCTCGACCCCTCGTCGGCCATGAGGCTCTTGTACTTCTTCGGCTGCAGTAGGTAGTTCAACATTACTCCTTTCGCCAGCAGTATATGAACAACTTTACTCAACATAAGGCACAGCAGTCAAGAACGCTGAGAGATGAAAGGCTGGAAGAGTTCAACAGCTCGGAAAGCTGCCCTGCCAAATGCGCACCGGATCATCTACTGAGAAGGGAGCTATAGCCAGGTCCTTGTAACATGAGAGACGCGACATAATCCCATATCCAGCGGTTATCGTCCCTCCTTGACCGGACGTATCGAATGTGTCATATTCCAGGAATGACGGATCACATGCAGGCTAGATCACTGGAAGACCTCGACCAGACGCAGTTGGCCAGGTACGCGGTTGATGTTCTGAGACGGACGATGCTGCACTACGGGATCTGGTTCAACGAGGTCGTTCACCAGTTAGGGCTGGGCGAGGCAATCAGGATCGAGCGGGAGGTATCTTCCTCGATATTCCCCTTAGCCACGAAGCGCATTGACAG
>JBLRXG010000188.1:0-2504 GCA_047920855.1 Dehalococcoidia bacterium
GCTGGAGAACCTGATAATGAACCCCACACTCTCAGACCTTATCGGCGGTATCCAGACGGTTACCCTCGGCGATGAAGAAGCCAAGCGACGGCGAACACAGAAGTCTGTTCTGGAACGTAAGGCTCCTCCTACCTTCGACATGGTGGTGGAGATCGTCGATCGCTACAAGGTAACGGTGCATCCCGATGTCACCGAGGCAGTTGACGCACTATTACACCAGCGACCTGCCAGAGCCGAGATGCGCTGGATGGACGAGGATGGCGAGGTAAAGAGGGAAGCGATAACACCCTCCTTTGGAATTGAGAGCAAAGAGGAGAAACGGCGTGACAGACCGCTGCGATTCTACCTGTTCGGTGCCAACCGATCTCGGCTGGAGCAGTTGGCCAAGGAGGAGGGGAAGTCGGTCAGAATCGCAAATGACCTGAGGCATACCGACCTCTTCCTTACTACCCGAAGTTACTACCGGCGAAAGCCGCAGAAGATACGTGATGCAGAAGCGCTTGGCATCCCCATATACGTGCTCAAGAGCAACAACGCGGCTCAGATGAGGCAGTGCCTGGATGTTCTCTATCCTGGAGAGACCCAGGACACCTATGTTCATCACCTTCAACGTCTCCTGGCAGGACGCCGTGGCACCACCCCCAACAACCGGAGAGCAGAGCCAGGTGACAGGGAGAGATCGAGGTAGTTATTTTGGGGCTGTTCATAACCTTCGAGGGAGGAGAGGGTTGCGGCAAGAGCACTCAGGCCGGGCTCTTGCTGAAGAGGCTTGAGAGAAGTGGCGTCTCCGCGGTACTGACCAGAGAGCCTGGGGGCACAGTTCTGGGCGACGAGATAAGGAGGTTGCTCAAGAAGGAACGGGCCTCTGCTGTTGCGCCCGAGGCCGAGCTTTTCCTCTTTGCTGCTTCGCGTGCGCAGTTGATGAGTGAGTTGATCTGTCCCGCTCTGAACAGGAACACAGTGGTTATCTGCGATCGCTTCACCCACTCCACGCTTGCCTACCAGGGCTATGGACGAGTACTGGACCTCGACGCTGTGGAAATGGTTAACAGATTGGCAACAGCAGAGATCAAGCCGGACCTGGCGATACTTCTGGACATACGGCCGGAACAGGGACTGAGCCGGAAGCGGAGTTCAGGCGACCGCTTTGAGTCGGAGAGCCTGTCCTTCCATCGCAGAGTCCGAGATGGTTATCTGAAGATGGCTGCCGCTGAGCCTGATCGCTGGTTAGTAGTGGATGCTTCATTGACAAGAGCGCAGGTCGCCGCCATCGTCTGGGAGAGGGTGAGCAAGCTACCGGGTCTACCCGCCTGAAGGATATCAGGATTATGTCACAGGTGCCTGATCTTGCGTTGGAGAACGAACTCAGGTTACAGGGGTATGAACTTGTCGCGGGAGTGGACGAGGTGGGACGGGGAGCACTCGCGGGCCCGGTTGTAGCCGCCGCAGTCATCCTCGCCCTTCCGGACGTTTATCCCTGGTTCAGACTGGTCCGGGACAGCAAACAACTGAGCGCCAGCCGAAGAGAGTCTCTCTTTGACCTGATCAACAAAGAAGCCCTGGCTGTAGGGCTTGGGGTCATCTCCAATCAGGTCATCGACTCGGTGAACATCCTGCAGGCAACCAGACTGGCCATGATACAGGCAGTTGAACAACTGTCCAGGCGACCGGGCTTCCTCCTGATCGACAGAATCGGTCTCTCGCAGTGTCCCGTTCCTCAGCGAGGGGTAACCAGAGGAGATAGGTCTTGCCTCTCGATCGCCTGTGCGTCTATTGTAGCCAAGGTCACCAGGGACCGCATGATGGTGAAAATGGACTCCGACTATCCCGGCTACGGGTTTGCCCAACATAAAGGATATGGTACGGCACGTCACCTCTCCTCTCTGCTATCGCTCGGCCCCTCACCAGTCCACCGCAAGTACTTCGCCCCCGTCAGGGATGTTACAGACCGACGAGCCAGGATTTCACGATCACGAGCCTGTACTGCTCCACTGCCCGCCCGTCAACCTTAGGAGTGGGGCAGCGGTATAGCTCTTTCAATGATAAGTGACCGAGTTAATCGTAATATGAACCGCCAGGAAGTGGGCAAGCTGGGAGAGCAGGCAGCACAGAGGCATCTGAAAAAGAACGGTTATCGCATTCGTGAAACTGGCTTCAGATGCCGTTACGGAGAGATTGACATAATCGCCCAGAAGAAGGACTGCATCGTCTTTGTCGAGGTGCGAGCGAGGACGGGTCTGGACTTCGGTAGCCCCGAGGAATCGCTGACAGGAGCCAAGAAGAAGAGGCTCGTTGCCTCCGCCCTCGCGTACACCAGCACTCATCAGGATCTTCCTCCTCAATGGCGCATAGACGTCGTGGCGGTGGAATTCGATGATCGGGGCAAGGTCAAGCGCATCGAGTTGATCGAGAACGCCGTCGAGCAGGACAGTCTATTCTAATCGAATAATGAGCCTGAAGGAAAGGGTTCAGGCAACCCGTTGGGCAGGTCTTATGATCTGCTC
>JBLRXG010000189.1:0-2494 GCA_047920855.1 Dehalococcoidia bacterium
GAGCAGATCATCCCTGATGGCTATCGGTCCGTCGAAGTTGCACTCCCTGTACTGGTTACGATAACGAGCGAATCGGGCGCCCTTCGTTATGCAGCACTGAAGGGGATCATGGCGGCAGCGAAGAAGCAACCCGTTATCTGGAAGCCCGCCGATATCGGACTCGAGCCTTCGCAGGTTGGCGCCGCCGGGAGGAGAAGCAGGCTGGAGAAACTGTTCCAGCCTGTTAAGGAAGCCAAGTGTGAGATGATCGAGGGTGAAACACCCGCTGAGGCGGGTGCCAATCTGGCGGTAAGGCTAAGGGAAGCGAAACTGCTTTAGTATATAGGAGGAAATGATGGCTGACTATAAAGGAATATTGGTTTGCAGTGAGCTGGCGAATGGAAAGCTGGCCTCAATTACCACTGAACTGCTTGGATGTGGCAGGAAGCTCGCTGATGATCTGCAGGAGGGTTTGTTCTGCCTGCTGACTGGCGAAGGCCTTGGCGCGGCTTCCAAAGATGCGATTGCCTTCGGGGCCGACAAGGTCTACGTTGCTGAGCACGCTTCTCTGAAGGAATACGAAGCTGACTCATACATGCAGGTCGTAGAGAGTCTGGTCAAGGAGATTTCGCCCAGGGCAATACTTATGGGGCAGACGTTCATGGGAAGGGACTTCGCTCCTCGTCTTGCATTCAGGCTCGGAACGAGTCTGGCCACAGACTGCCTTGATCTAAGCATTGATTCGAAGACCAAGACGCTCGTACAGACTCGACCTGTCTACGGCAGCAACGCCCAAGCTGTATTCACGGGTGACATTATGCCTCAGATCGTTACAGTACGGTCTAAGGCCATGTCGCCGCTTGAGCGCGACGACTCAAGGAAGGGTGAGATCATACCCCATAAGGTCGAAGTGGATGTCTCTAAGGTCAGGACCAAGACGCTGGAGACCGTCAAAGAGGAGGCGGTTGGAATCAAGCTTGAGGATGCACCGGTGATTGTCTGTGGGGGAAGAGGCTTGGGCGGCCCTGAACCGTTCAAGACTACTCTCAAGGAACTGGCTGATCTACTGAACGGTGCTGTCGGGGCATCACGTCCTCCAGCCGATAACGGTTGGGTCTCGGAGGCGTTGCACATCGGACTCACCGGTAAGATCGTCGCTCCCGATTTGTATTTCGCAATAGCTGTCTCAGGCGCCAGCCAGCATACAGCAGGGTGCTCGAGTTCCAAGCACATCATAGCCGTCAACAAGGACCCCGAGGCGAACATATTCCGGGAGGCAGAATTCGGGGTTGTCGGCAAATATGAGGATGTAGTGCCTGCTCTCACGAAAAAGCTGAAAGAACTCCTGGCTGCCTGACAGATCTGCTCGGTCAAGCTGGAGCGAGAGAGTTGGCTCCCCGGGCAGGACTCGAACCTGCAACCAAGCGGTTAACAGCCGCCCACTCTACCATTGAGCTACCGGGGAAGTGGTTCGCTGACGCAGATTCCCTGGTTCGTCAGGGCTGATTTTGACATCTTTGCGGGAATTACTCAAGACCCGCTCCGGAGTTGACCCTTCAGAGCTGTCGCTCAGAACCGGCCAGCCGATCGACACACATACTTCGCTGCTACTGTCACATCCCACCCTTCTAACCGGCATAACCAACGTCATCGGGCTGGCCTGACTGCCGAGCCGCCTGCATGGCCAACTGGTCAGCGCGTGCGTTCTCAGTACTCTCAGCATGACCCTTTATCCAGCGAAACTCAACATCGTGACGTCCGCACAACTCAAGGAGCCTCTCCCACAGATCTGGATTCAGAGCCTGCTCCCGCCTGTTTCGCATCCAGCCATTCTGCTGCCACCTCTTTGCCCATCCCCTGGACATAGCCTTAACTACATACTCGGAATCGCTGTACAGCGTGACCCGGGATCCTTCATCCAGGGTCTCCAATGCCACGATCGCGGCCATCATCTCCATTCGATTATTAGTGGTCAGTCGAAACCCACCCGACAGCTCTCTCCGCTCATCGTTGCTGAGTATCACTACCCCATATCCACCCGGGCCGGGATTGCCAATGCACGCGCCATCCGTGTACACAGTAACCTGTCGGTGCCTCTCCATGAACCTCCGTCTGTATCACAGACCCATTCCGCCGACTCCGACCACACGGCGGCAGTTCCCAACCGACCCATCAGTCCGCACATCGGTCTACCCACAGAGAGTATTGCTGCCGGGCCAGGATTCGAACCTGGGCTAAAGGATCCAAAGTCCTCTGTGCTACCGCTACACAACCCGGCACTAGACGATTATCGACAGTCGTGGTGCCGAAGGTCGGACTCGAACCGACACGGGGGTTGCCCCCCAACAGTTTTTGAGACTGCCGCGTCTACCGTTCCGCCACTTCGGCATGACATCCCCCCTGCATGTTCTGGTACGAACTCCGACGGCTTCTGTCGTCATGCCTTGCGGACACTCAGAGACTGCCCGCGTCGTCTCTTGCTCTGAGTTTCCTACGAGTGTGCATGCATGGTGCC
>JBLRXG010000190.1:0-2490 GCA_047920855.1 Dehalococcoidia bacterium
GGCCTGATCTTGCAGGCTCATCTTGTGCTAGAAATCGATACCCCCTCCAGGCTCATCTTGTATTGGAAGAGACTATCTATTGACATATTGTCTGGCAGTGGTACAATAATCTCATAGGGTTTGGGGGGTCGAGTGTACGGGTCAACGATCTGCGGCAGTGTGGGCGAAGCTCAACCGAGCGTACATCGACGTGTACCCTACTCTCTTCTTTCACTCTGCAGCATAAAGAACACCCTTTGTCTGCTTGGCTGTCCGGAAATGAATGCCCGAACTGCCAGCACGCGGCATCACAGGCAAACCGGCTATAGGATCTGGAGGTGAGATATGAGTAGACTGCTTGGTTCCCGGGTAGACCATCACATAACCAGACTCGGCGTCTTCTTGCTCGCGGCAGCATTGGTTCTGGGCGTGACGAACTGCGCGCCGAGTCAACACACCCTGAGTGTCCAGAGCACCCTTGGAGGTTCGGTTGCCGTCCCTGGTGAGGGGGACTATTACTATGGGCCTGGCGAAGTGGTTGAACTCGAGGCAGAAGCCGAAGAAGGATACCGCTTTGTCAACTGGACCGGCGACGTGGCCACAATTGTCGATGTCGAGGCTGCCTCAACCACCATCACCATGAATGGCGACTACTCTATCACTGCCAACTTCGCTGAAGATATACCCCCGGTACAGTATCTCCTCACAATCTCCAGCACCAGTGGTGGCTCGGTAACGACCCCAGGAGAGGGAACTTTCACCTATGACGGGGGAACAGTGGTCAACCTGGTGGCCGAGCCGGCCGCAGGTTATGAGTTCCTCGCCTGGAGCGGGGACGTCGGCACCGTGGCGAGTGTCGCCTCGCCCTCCACCACCATCACGATGAACGGTGACTATTCGATCGAGGCCAGCTTCGGACAGGTCATCCTGGTGATGACCTGGTATGACCTGCATGGGATCAGGGACGATCTGGGCGGCGTCTACCGGCTGGCAAATGACCTCCACTCGGGCACGGCCGGCTACACCGAACTGGCAGGCACCGGAGCGGACGGCGGCAAGGGCTGGCAGCCGATCGGGAACTATGAAGAGCAGTTCGACGGGACCTTCGACGGTCAGGGATACTTCATCGGCGGCATGTTCATCAACCGTCCCGATGAGGTCTATGTTGCGCTGTTCGGCTATGTCGGCGTTGGAGGCGTTGTTACGAATGTTGATCTGAGCCATATGGGGGTCAGCGGCCATGAAGCGGTGGGCGGCCTGGTGGGGAGCAATGAAGGGATGGTACTCAACTGCGGCGCCACCGGTAGCGTGACCGGCAGCCAGTATGTGGGAGGACTCACGGGGATCAACATCGGTAGGGTCGGGGGCTCCTATTCCAACGGCAGCGTGACGGGTACCGGTAACCTCTACATCGGCGGCCTGGTGGGATGGAACGACGGCACTGTGACCAACTCGTGCTCCCTTTGCAGCGTGACAGGCTACAACGCGATCGGTGGCCTGGTGGGACTCAACTCGGGCAGTGTTGACAGGTCGTATTCCGTCGGATCGGTGCTCGGCATCGGGCAATACCTGAACGGTGCGCCAGTTGGGGGACTGGTGGGAATGAACGAGGGCACCGTCAGCAACTCGTTCTGGGACGTGCAGAACTCGGGCATTGCCGAGAGCTACGGCGGAACTGGCAAGACCACGGCGGAGTTGACGGATATTATGACCTTCACCGATACGGCCACCGAGGGACTTGATTCTCCATGGGACATCACGACTGTAGAGGGCTTCGACGAGCGGGATACCGCCTTCGTCTGGAACATCGTCGATGGCGTAGCTTGGCCCTTCCAAAGCTGGCGGCCCTATCTGATCTAGTATAATCATAACTCAGGTAGCCGAGCCGAGGCTATGAGGGCTGGATTCCGACGACAGCATGCGAGTTGGGTCCGCCATACATTGAGTAGAATATCCCCGAATTACCAAACGCGCACAATCCTCGGAAATGTTCAACTCCTTTGCTGCCTCAGATCACCCACCTCGTCTCTATGGGGCGTTAGGGAATTGGACAAGACACCTGGTTGACCCGCCTGAGAATTCGGGGACACCACATCAATTTGGCCTCGCGATATGCATACATAGCACCGGAGCGAGCCGCCTTTGAGATTCTCCGGAATCTCGCGCGGTTCAGGGGATCCTACACGAATCTGGCCCGCCAGACCGGATGGCCTGCCCACACAAGAAGCCGGTTCGGTCGGTGTGAGTGTGACAGGTTGTGTAATGTGTCCATCAAATCGATGAGACTGCTGACTCTCTGCCAGTCTTCGGCCGCACTTGATTTCTTCAGCTCAGCTACCACCCGGGCATCAGTGTCGGTCAGGAAACTGACAGGGTCTTCTTTCAACATAGGACAGGATTCAAAGGATAGTGTGTTTGCGGTTTGACATGTCTCTGAGGTGGACCCCATTGGCTGGACAGGGTAGGGGCAGTGTTAAGGTGGGGTACTGCTATCCCTAAGGGGTATGGTGT
>JBLRXG010000191.1:0-2460 GCA_047920855.1 Dehalococcoidia bacterium
AGAGCTATCTCGACATCTTCAAGGAGACAAACCACATCCCCTACGTGCCAACCATGGGAATGTACGTCACTCAGGCAGAGGCAGCTGAGCGGTGGAGCAATCTGGAGACGTGGTATACCAACAGAGGCCACTTCTGGGTGGCCAGTGGCCCATTCTATCTGGAGAGTGCCGACAACTCTGCGAAGGTCATCCGCCTGAAGAGGTTTGAGGATTACCCCGACCCCACGGACAGGTGGCTGTTCCTGCTCAACCCGTAGCCGTAGCAGATGTGTCGATTATGTGGTCCACTACCGACAGGTCGCCGTGCCTTGGCGCGGTCGTCGGTCGCCAAGCTGCACAATAGGTTGTGCTATATGCTTGGTTGCACGATCACTTGGAATGTGTAGCGGGATCAGGTGCATCACCCGGGCAATGGGTGAACTCTAGCCGGACAATGCAACCTTTGTCGACCTTTTGCGTTATAGTAGTAGAGGAGGTGGGATATGAACAGTAGACACAAGGTACTGGGACTCGTCGCATTAGTGGGACTCATCGCGACACTGTCTGTCGGCATCGTCCTGGATGGGGGTGAGCGGGAATCAGGGGCTTCGCTTGCCGATGCCCTCAAAGAGGGCAGCCAGACAGGGATAATCGCAGGTAATAGCGCCTTCGCCTTCGATCTATACCAGGCCCTTAGAGAGGAAGAGGGTAACCTCTTCTTTTCGCCTTACAGCATATCACTGGCGCTGGCCATGACCTACGCCGGTGCCCGCGGCGAGACTGCAGAGCAGATGGCCGATACCCTCAGCTTCCTGCTTGAGCAGGAGAAATTGCACCGGGCCTTCAACTGGCTGGACACCGAACTGGCCGCGAGAGGGGGGGGTGCAGGAGGCAAGGAGGGCGAGGGATTCAGGCTCAACATCGTCAACGCCATCTGGGGACAGAAGGGCTATGACATGCTCGACGCCTTCCTCAATGTGCTGGCCGAGAACTATGGAGCCGGGCTCAGATTACTGGACTTCGTAGCGGAGACGGAGGAATCGCGTCGTGTCATCAACGATTGGGTCAGCGACCAGACCGAAGGCCGCATTGAAGACCTTATCCCGCAGGGTGCGATCGATCAACTGACCCGCCTTGTGCTCACCAACGCCATCTACTTCAATGCAGACTGGCAACACCCGTTCGAGAAGCCCACAAGGGAAGGCACGTTCTACCTGCTGGATGGCAACCAGGTAAAAGTGCCCATGATGAGGCAGACAGAATCATTTGGGTATGCCGAAGGGGAGGGATACCAGGCGGTCGAGCTACCCTACGATGGCGGTGAACTCTCAATGGTAGTACTCCTTCCCGACTCCGGCGAATTCCCCACGTTCGAACAGCATCTCGATGCACAGCGGGTAGCTGCTATTGTGGATGCTCTACAGACCCGGGCCGTGCGCCTGACCATGCCCAAATTCGAGTTCGAGTCGGACTTCGATCTCAAGCACACCCTCCAAGCCATGGGCATGACCGACGCCTTCGTGCCACCCTGCTCTTTCACCGGCGAAGGTGCTGATTTTACGGGCATGACAGACAACCGCGAACTGTTTATCACCGACGTCGTCCACAAGGCATTCGTGGCGGTGGACGAGGAAGGTACCGAGGCGGCAGCAGCCACCGGGGTTATCATAGGCCTAGAATCGATGCCCCTATATGATGTGGAAGTCACCATAGACTGCCCCTTCATCTTCCTCATCCGCGACATCGACACCGGCGCCATCCTCTTCGTCGGCCGCGTCCTAAATCCCGATGCGTAAGTAGATATGGCCCGGATTGCACGATTACTCGACATGCTGAGCCGACTGCAGGACCCTCTGGTTGGAGGTCGCCGTGGTGTCCGCCCACCCGGCCCTGGATGGTGTCAGAAATCGCCTCAGATGATTTTGAGGGCGAGTTTTAGCTTTGGTCGGCGAGCATGAAATCCTCTCCGAGTGTTATCGGTCAGCCAGGGGTCGCGGAGGTTGCGCGGCCGTAGCTATTCACCAGCTCTCTATCGTGCAGTTCGGTCGTCCGGCACCACGGGGCTCAGGATTCCGCACCAGCACCACGATACCGACGGCTGTTCAGGACACAAAAAAAGGATAGCTCTTCCGCTATCCTCGTGAAAAGGGCACAGAAAAAGGCAGAGCAACCCCTATACCAGGCTGCTCTGCCTTCTCGTCTGTTTGGTCAAGCGTTCAGTTCTGCAATGGCTCTATGCTACGGCTACTGGCTCTCTCTTGCGCCTTCGGCTGCGCTTCGGCTTCTCTTCGGTCGGCTCGGTCGTGGTCTCGCCTTCGGCCTCGATCGCCTGTAGCTCGGCCTCGGTCGGCTCTACCTCGGTCGTGTCCTCGGCCTCAGTTACCTCGGCACTCGGCTCGGCAGTATGGGCCTCGGCTCGTGCCTCTTGCTGTGCCTCTTTCGCCCTGTCGCTCATCATCGGCATGACGACTATCTGAAAGC
>JBLRXG010000192.1:0-2456 GCA_047920855.1 Dehalococcoidia bacterium
AAGGGAGAGAAGTTGGAACCGATGCAAATGACCATGGATGCCACGAAGACGAACCACCACACATCCAGACCGGGCCCTTGAACCACCCGAGAACCCCGCACCGCCCAAAACGAATCGCTCGTGTTTCAGCAGCCGAATGGGCTCACCGCACTGCACAAAACGAATCGCTCGTGTTTTAACAGCTGAATGGGCTCACCACACCCACCCCACACACGAAAAACGGGCATTCGAATCGTCAAAAAACTCCGCACTGCACAAAACGAATCAACCCGGCCTCTTGACCGGCGAACGCAACTCCAGTCCGGTTTTCCGCTCCCTTCAGGGAGAGGTCCGAATACTATCAGACTCTGATGGAATCGGAGACCAGGGTGAGGGTGAGCCCCCGACCTGCTCACGCCCCTTGTCATCGCGAGTCCCGACATACCCCCCTCTGTCATCGCGAGTCCCAACCTGTCGGGACGTGGCGATCCCGTCTCTCTCCTCACTCATCTCTATTCACCCTTCACTCATTACTCGTAACTCTTAACTCTTTACTACCGCCTTCTAGGGACGAGAGACTGGATACATTGAACTCGACGGTGGATAGGGAAGGGTGATGATGGGCCCTGATGCCGCTCGCTCAGCCACCCAGGTACTCGAAGACCTTCACGCCGGGCAGGCTCCTGCCCCCCACTGCAACCCTGGCATCGGATTCATACACCAGCTCGTAACCGGTCAGCTCCTCAAGCGGTACAGGCGATTTGAAGCGATCGAGCC
This sequence comes from Dehalococcoidia bacterium, assembly GCA_047920855.1. Lineage (GTDB taxonomy): Bacteria > Chloroflexota > Dehalococcoidia > GIF9 > AB-539-J10 > RBG-13-51-36. Next base: position 757 of record JBLRXG010000192.1, read on the forward strand.
CTCCTATGGCATACTGGCCGGACTCCTGGGCTGACACGTGGGCCAGGGCTTCCTCATAGCTCGAGAAGTACTGCGGCTCTGCGATGATGACCTTGTACCTTATCCCCCTCCAGACCGATTCCCCACTCCACGGGACGACTACCGCGGAGTCCTCGGATGGAGCCACCTGCTTGCCATCGAAGTTGTAGAGCCTGGCGACAGTCGACTGATAATACGCCGGATAGTAGAGCTGGCCCAGCCACTGGGGATCTCCGCCCGCCGCTGCTGGCGGCACTCCGAAGTATTCTTGGAACTCACCCAGGCTTCTGCCGGTCCGGGGCTCAGCCCACTCAACCATGGCATAGAACTTGGACGTCGCCATCATATGGTCGATCATCACGTACCTGACACCTCTATCGTCCGCCACCCGGTCGGCCGAGCTTTCGTCCTGCTCCGTGAAGAACTGGCCCGCCTCGACGGCCCCAACCTGCGTGGGATTGGCGTTGGGGACGCGACGCCCGATCTGTACTATGAAGTAGCCGTAATCCCACCATGACATTACACCGTAAGCCGTATCGGGATACTCGAAATCGGCCCTGGACGGGTACAGCTCATAATAGTAGTCGGGGTCGCCGAAGGGCTCGGGTGTGTTTTCCCTCAACCAGAGACATGAACTCTCCCATCCCTCACCCAGCCACTGGCCGATGAAGTGCGGCGACCCGGCAAGCCCTCTGGCCATGCCTATGTTGGGGAAGAAGACGACGAAGAAGATGGCTACTCCGACAACGATCACCTTCGTCCACGCGGCGACCGGCTGCCCGCGACTGCCCGGTCTTGCCCTGTCCCGTGATCTCTTCTTCTTTCTCATGGTTATGACTGCTGTCACAGATTCTGCCGGCCCGGCCAGCAGTTTCTTCAGGCCGGCCAGGTCGAGCATCTTCCACGAGAAGTACCCCGTTAGCAGCGCAGCATTCACGGCAAAGTAGTATCCGAAGCGACGCTGACCCAGGACCGCAGCCAGCATAACCACGCACCACACCAGAAACACCGTCTTCTCCGCACTCCTCTCCCTGACGGTCACGAAGGCAAGCATGGCAAGCGCTATGAACGAGATGATGAACGAGGTTGTGAAGTTAGCCCATGCTATCTGAAGAGTAAGGGGATGCATCTCCAGGACGGTGCGGGCGGCTCCTACCGGGGCAAAGATGCCGAACTGGCTCATCATGAAGCGAAGCAGGTCGGGGTTGATGGCAAGCAGCGCAACCAGCACGATCCCCACTACCCCCGCCAGAACCAGCGGATAGTAGCCGGGTTTCACGCCCCTGCCCGACAGCAGCCGTGAGATCACGCTCAAGATCACGGGCACCAGTACGGCGAAGGGCAGCGCTACCCAGTAGGCACGGTCCGCCCAGGATGCGCCCATAGCCGGCAGCAGCAGCAGGGAGGCAACCAGAAACAGCGGGCTCCCGATGATGCACAGATAGTCGGTCGACCTGCCCCTCAGGTGATCGACTATGAACTGCACTGCCAGGCAGGCGAATATGATGAAGATGAAAAGCAACCCTCCCTGCCATGAGAGGAGATAGAAGCCAAGGAAAACGCCGGCAAGCAGGGCATAGACGAGAGGCTTCCTGATGGTCGACCAGTCCCTGGCCAGCAGGTGACCAAAGGTGATCTCCCTCTCACGCGCCCTCTTGACTGCCATTATCAGAAAGAGGACC
>JBLRXG010000193.1:0-2436 GCA_047920855.1 Dehalococcoidia bacterium
ATCAGGGTCTCACGATCCCGGCGGTGTTCCCGATTGCCAGTCTAGCGCCCACGGCATCGGTAACGGTGTACGGCTCACTCGCATGGGCTGCCGGACAGCACAGTAATACAGCCACCGCTACGGGAACGCCTCCCGATGACCCTGCTATCCAGGCCAGCGATGATTGTCACTACTTCGGTAGAACCGTACCCGACATCACAGTAGGCTGGGATGGCCATTCGGTGAACAAGGTGGCCGTTCTGGCACCTTGGATCGCTCTGGTGGCTGTAATAGCCGGTGCCGTTCTGTTTGTCAGGCGCCGCCAGGTTCAGGGCTGAACTGATTAGATCGCCGCGACCCGAGAGGTCGGGACTCGCGACTATGGACTGCAACAGGGGCGGGGTTCATCCCCGCCCCTTTCCTGCTCGCAACGTAGCGACGATACCCTGAGGAGTTACGGCGCCCTCTCGATACCCCTTTCCACTCCACCCATGGCAGGTTTGACTCACTACCCCTCCGAATGTAGAATCATGCAGCAGCCATGGTAAACAGCTTCGAACCGCTACGCCTTGGAGGTATGATACATAGGGTAGAGCAAGCCAGAAGCAATCTAGACACGAGGGAGCGCCTTGTCACACCTGCACTATGATGTCATCGTAGTGGGAGCGGGCCCGGCCGGAAGCTATGCGGCCTACAAGCTGGCTTCTTCAGGCCACAGGGTCGCTGTTTTCGAGGAGAAGAGCGCACCGGGGGTCGATTCCTGCTGCACCGGCATAATCAGTCCCGAGTGCCTCGAGTCCCTGGACCTCCGTACAGACGTGACATTGACGCGGGCAGACTCGGCCCGCTTCTTCGCTCCCTCGGGAAGATGCCTGAGGTTCCAGGCTCAAAAGGTTCAGGCCTACGTGGCGGATCGCGGCCTGCTCGATAGAGCGTTGGCCGCTAAGGCCCAGTCCCGGGGGGCACAGTACTTCTTCTCTTCTCCGATCAGAAGCGTAGTCCCCGGGAAGGACGGCATACAGGCCGAAGCCAGGTGCTCGGGTACCAGCGAGGTGTTCACCGCCAGGGCCCTGGTCCTGGCCAGCGGATGCACAACAGAACTACCCCAGAGGCTGGGTCTCGGCAAGGTCAAACGCTTTCTCATCGGTGCGCAGACTGAACTGGAAACGAGAGATATCACCGAGGTCGAGGTGCACTTCGGCCGCAGAGTGGCGCCCGGCTCCTTCGCTTGGCTGGTTCCCGTTTCAAACAATAGGGCATACGCCGGCCTGCTGTCATCATCCGATTCCGGACTGCTCATGCAGAGATTCGTCGATGATCTCTGTCGCAGAGGAAGAGCCACGAACGGGCATGTGAAGATCAGGCAGAAGGCTATCCCCCTGGAAACTCCTGCTCGCAGCTATGGCGACAGGGTGCTGGCTATCGGCGACGCCGCCGGACAGGTCAAACGAACTACCGGCGGAGGAATATACTTCGGACACCTCGGCGCCAGGATCGCTGCCGGGGTGCTCGACGCTGCTCTCAAGAGCGATGACCTGACCATGCGTCGCCTTGCCGCCTATCAGAAGCAATGGAAGGCTAAGATCGGTAAGGAACTCCGGCGCGGACAACTGGCAAGGTGGGCTCTTACCAGGCTGAGCGATGCCCAGATCGAAAGGGTGTTCGATGTTCTCGGATCCAACGGCCATGTGCAGCACATGATCGAGTCCGGCGACATCTCCTTCGATTGGCACAGCAAGCTGGCTCTCGCTGCCCTCAGATACAGCTCTGCCTATCCCTGGCTGAGAATGCGGCGTCTCCTCTCTCGTGAGGGTGGATCATGAGTCAGGCCGGGTATCCTCCGCAACACGTAGCCATCATCATGGATGGCAATGGCAGATGGGCGAAGGAACGCGGCCTGCCTAGGATGGCAGGACACAAGGCCGGGGGTGAGAACATCCGCCCGGTTGTGAAGGAGTTCGCCGCTCGCGGAGTTGGGTACCTGACCCTCTATGCGTTCTCCACGGAGAACTGGCACCGTCCCGGACAGGAGATCTCGGGCTTGCTCGGTCTGCTTGGCAGGAGGATCGAGCAGGAGACGCAGGCGTTTCACGAGGATAACGTCCGTCTCTTACATCTGGGAAGACTGGACAGGCTGTCTGAGAGAATAAGGCGCAAGGTGAAGCGAGCCGTCGATCTTACGAAGAACAACACAGGACTGACGCTCTGCCTGGCCTTCGATTACGGCGGACGCGACGAGATCATACGAGCGACCAGGCGCATCGTGACTGCCGGCCTTTCACCGGACGGTCTGGAGGAAGCTGTGTTCGCCCGTTACCTCGATGGCCCCGACATCCCCGACCCCGATCTGTTGATACGCACCGGCGGTGAAAACCGGCTGAGCAATTTCCTCCTCTGGCAGCTTGCCTATACGGAGTTATACTTCAGCGATGTTCTCTGGCCCGAGTTCGATGCCCG
>JBLRXG010000194.1:0-2431 GCA_047920855.1 Dehalococcoidia bacterium
TCGGGAACCACGAACCTGGCGACAGACCTCGAGAGTTCGGTGATCCTCTGGGTGGGGAAGGGGTAGACTATCCTGGGGCGCAAGAGGCCAACTGCCTTGCCCATCCTTCGTGCCTGCTTGACCGCCCACTTGGCTGACCTGCCTGCAGTTCCGAAGGCTACTACCACGACTTCTGCGTCATCGAGGAACATCTCTTCGCAGTCGACGAGTTCTTCCCGATGGGCAAGGATCTTGCGGTCGAGGTAGAACACCAGATCCTCCTGGACCGACGGGTCTGCAGTCGACCTTCTGCCCGATCTGTCGTGCGTGGAGCCGGTTACCTGAAGGTCTTCGCCATCGCCGAACCTTGGCATTGATGGTGCGCAAGAATCGGGAGTGGGGCCGAAGGCTGGCTCTCCAGGGACGTATACCCTGTCGAAGACTCTGACGTGCTCGCCGATTTCTACCTTCTCCGAGAGGTGGCTCAAATAACCGTCGGAGAGAAGGATGACCGGCGTTCTGAACCTCTCAGCGAGGTTGAAAGACTCAATCGTCAGGTCGAAGGTCTCCTGAACGGAGTCAGGGTAGAGGGCTATTCGTTGGACACCGCCGTGCGAGCCGTATCTCGCCTCTCTTATGTCCATTGCAGCTGGCCTCGTCGCCTGGCCGGTCGACGGCCCCGCTCTCTGTACATTGACAATGACGCAAGGCACTTCCGCCATGTCGGCCAGACTCAAACCCTCCTGCATGAGGGCAAAGCCCGGCCCGGCAGTGGCTGTCAGCGCCTTCAACCCCGCCCAGGAAGCGCCAAGCACCATGAAGACAGAGGCGATCTCATCCTCGGCCTGGATGAATTTCCCGCCCAACCCCCTCATCTTCCTGGACATTCCCTCCAGAATCTCGTTCGCGGGAGTTATTGGATAGCCCGCGAAGAAACGACAGCCCGCTGCTAGGGAGGCCTCGACGACCGCATCGTTGCCCGTCATGAAATACCTGCCGGGTGTCAGGAGGCTGTTCACCTCCTTCCAGCCGCCCCTAGCGTGGCTCTCAACACGACTGCGCTTCTCCTCCTCGTATACCCTCGTGAACACCTCGTCGGGCAGTGGATCAAGGCTGATCGCTCCCGGGCAGCAGAGTTCGCACAGGCCACAGCCGGTGCACTTTTCCGGCGAGACGACCTCTTTGACCTTGAGGCCGGCCGGCCCTATCTGTGCGGAATCCTGGAATAGGTTCCTGGGGCATAGGTCGAGACACAGGTTGCATCCTCTACACAGACTCTGGTCTATGGTGATCACATGCGGCATTGGAGGTCCTTTGCCCTGGCAGAACTCACATCCACGCGTCCGTGGTGCTCAACTCGTAAAGAGCGACAACCCTGATGGGGAAGACTTGCCATTTTGACGAAAAAGATATTATATACAGAACAGAGCTCTTTGAAAAGGAGATGAGGGATGAAGGATAAGATCAGCTATCCCGAGTTTGTCGGCCTCTGCCGCGGCAATCGCAAGCTGCGCTTGACGGACAGGGATAAGGGCAGAGTGACACGGTCCAGACGGGCGTTTGAGGAAATCCTCAGAGTCGACAGAAAGGAGCCTCGTTACGGGATCAACACGGGAGTGGGAGCGCTTCTCAAGAAACGCGTCGCCCCCGGCCGCATGAGAGAGTTTCAGCAGAAGCTGATCATGAGCCATGCCTGTGGGGTGGGACCACCGTTGGGTAAGGACATCGTCAAGGGGATGATGCTCCATATGATGCTGAACCTGAAGAAGGGGTACTCGGTGATAAGGCTTCCGACCCTCGAACTCCTGGTTGACATGTTTAACCATGACATCATACCCCGAATTCCCGAGAAGGGGTCTCTGGGTGCTAGTGGCGATCTGATTCCCCAGGCGCATATTGCGCTGGCTCTCATCGGAAAGGGGGATGTGATGTGTGCGGACAGCTCGGTCGTTCCCTCCTCATTCGCCTTCAACGATCACGGGCTGAAGCCAGTAGAACTGGAAGCAGGCGAAGCGATTGCTCTTCTAAACGGCACGAGTATGATGACGAGTTATCTGGCCTTCCTCGTCTACCAGGCGGACATTCTGGCTGACACGGCAGATGTGATAGCCGCATCAACCGCAGCCATGCTGGGCTGCGACGCCCGTTCATATGAAGATGGACTCCAGAGCTTGAGACCCCATTCAGGGCAGATCCTCACCGCATCAAGGTTGAGGAACATCCTCAGTAAGAGAAGGCCAAAGAAGAGATCCGCTCTCTTGCAGGATGCCTATTCTCTGAGGTGTATACCCCAGGTGCACGGAACACTCAGAGAGACGCTCTTCAGAGCCAGAGATGTGGTGAACATCGAGATCAACTCCTTCGGAGGCAACCCGTTGGTCCTCTTCGAAGGTAACCTGCCCAGGATGCTCGAGGGAAGCGGCAACTTCCACGGCCAGATTCTGGCTCACAC
>JBLRXG010000195.1:0-2373 GCA_047920855.1 Dehalococcoidia bacterium
GTCGCTCCGCTATCTTCTTGCAGATGGCTAATCCCATGCCCGTTCCAGGATACTCCTCTCTGGTGTGCAGACGTCTGAAGATCTCGAAGATGCTTTGACTATGCTGGCTACTGATCCCGATGCCGTTGTCCTCAACTGAGAAGGTCACCATACTGTTTCTTCTCCGAGCCGAGATTCGAACTTGCGGTGGTTCGTCACGGCGAAACTTGATGGCATTGCCGATGAGGTTCTGGAACACCTGCACCAATTGCCCTTCATCGCCCAGAACCGTGGGCAGGACATCGTAGGTCACCGAGGCCCCGCTCTCCTCAATAGCTATCTTCAGGTTAGCCATCGCCTGTTGCACCACGTGCTCGCAGTTGACCAGGGCAAACGGCTTCCCGCGGGTCCCGACCCTGCTATACTCCAGGAGGTCCTGAAGCAGTATCTGCATCCTCTTGGCACCATCCACGGCATAGGCGATGAACTCATCTGCCTCGGGTTCCAGTCTGTTGCTGTAGCGCTTGGCCAGTAGCTGAGTGTAGCTGGAGACCATGCGCAGCGGCTCCTGCAGATCGTGAGAGATCACGTAAGCGAACTGCTCCAGTTCGGTGTTAGATCGCTGCATTTCGGCTGTGATCTGCTTCAACCTCTCTTCAACCTGCTTGCGCTCCGTCACATCAATGAGACTCCCCAGTGTTGCCTGTTTCCGCTGGCAGTACACAGGAGCAACGGTTTCCATCACCCACTTGACCCTTGCCTGCTTGGTTATGATCCTGAATTCGTAGCCCAGAGAGCATCCCGCCTTGAGCATTCTGATGGCGTTCTCCCTGACGGCCTCTCTGTCCTCGGCAAGCACAAAACCGAGGGCGGGCTTTCCTATCAGTTCGTCTTCGTCATAGCCCAGGATATAGCCAAGCTGGCGGTTGACGAGCCGGAAGACTCCGTTCTGTGCTATATACGTGCCAATCGGTGAGCGGTGAAACAGTATACGGAACAACTCGCTAGTCTGCCTGGTCCCACCGGCCATCATCTCCGGCCTGGCGATCAACTCACTGGTTCTCGATCCCTGCTTCATGATGTCTCAGACTCCACAATGCATACGCGTCCTGCGACCTTGATCATAGATCAATCAGGGTGTATGCCGCGTACGTTCTCCCCTGCTGACGGCAAGAGCCTCCTCACCTCTTTCTGCAGCGACTCGCGCGTGAACGGCTTGGTTATGTACCCGTCGGCACCCATCTCCTCGGCGAACCTCTTGTTCAGTTCGTGACCGATGGCGGTGAGCATGACCACCGGGATTCGCCTGGTATCCTGATCGCTCTTTATGCTGAGACAGGCTGCATAACCGTCCAGCTTCGGCATCATAAGGTCCATCAAGATGATAGATGGCATTTCCTCTCTTGCCATGGCAATCGCCTGCTCGCCATCGGCTGCCTCGAGGACGACAAAATCGTCTTCCAGCATTCTGCTGACGGTCAGTCTGACCCCCTGTTCATCATCCACTACCAGTATCTTCTGTTTTACCATTTGATCATCTCCTATGCTCCCTCCGAGTTGCCAACAGCGCCTGTAAGCGTTGCTGTTTCGCTTTGCGACTGGAGCAGCTTGTGTAGTCTTGCCGGATTGCTGCTCTTGATCACCGCATCTTCCGGGGTGACGATGCTGCGGCTTACCAGGCTCGCCAGATCCTGATCGAGTATCTGTGCGCCCTCCAGCTTGCCCATCTCCATATTAGGATGGATCTCGTGGAGTTTCTCGTCTCTGATCAACCTCCTGATCACGCTATTGGCCAGCATTATCTCAAAGGCGGCTATGCGCCCGCCGTCGACCCGGGGAAGCAGGGCCTGCGATATCACCGCCTCTATCACCTGCGACAGCTGCAGTCTGATCTGTTGCTGCTGACCGTAAGGAAATATGTCTATAATGCGGTCGATAGACTGGGGTGCATCGATTGTGTGTAGCGTTCCGATCACCAGATGACCGGTCTCGGCCGCAGTGATAGCTGCACCTATAGTATCCAGGTCACGCATTTCACCGATTATGATCACGTCTGCATCATGACGCAGAGCATGAATTATGGCAGCGGAGAACGACCTGGTGTCGTCCCCCAGGTCCCTCTGGCGGATCAGACATCTCTTATTGCGGATCGTGAACTCGATGGGATCTTCAACGGTGATAACGTTCTTCGTTGCACTCTCATTGAGATGCCTGAGCATTGCTGCAAGAGTAGTGGATTTTCCGCTTCCGGAGGGTCCGGTCACGAGTATGAGCCCTCTCGGCTTGAGCACAAGATCCTTGAGGATCTGGGGGAGACCCAGTTCATCGATGGAGGAAATGTAAAACGGCACGAACCGGAAGGCAAGGCTCAACACTCCTCTCTGTCGTAGTGCA
>JBLRXG010000196.1:0-2362 GCA_047920855.1 Dehalococcoidia bacterium
ACACCATCTTCATCGGAGAGATCGCAGGGGCGGAGATCCTCCGGGAAGGTGAGCCGATGACGTACGCGTACTATCATCAGGTTAAGCGAGGCGCTACACCCAAGACCGCTCCCAGCTATATCGAAGAGAAGAAGGAGGCTACAACAGGAATGGCAAGATACGAATGCACTGTCTGCGGCTATATCTACGATCCAAAAGAGGGGGATCCAGACGGAGGAATAAAGGCGGGAACGTCTTTTGAAGATCTCCAGGATGACTGGGTATGCCCCGTGTGCGGGGCCGGCAAAGACCAGTTCGAGAAAGTGTAGGGGCAGATGAGAGCAAGACAGATTAAACCGGGTGTTCACTGGGTGGGAGCCGTCGACTGGGACAGGCGCCTGTTCGATGCCCTTATACCACTGCCCGACGGAACGAGCTACAACGCCTACCTTGTACAGGGCAGCGAAAAGGTTGCCCTCATAGATGCCGTCGATCCTGCCATGATAGATCTCCTGGCTGCTCATCTTGAGGATGTGCCGGTCATCGACTACGTTATCGCTAACCATGGTGAACAGGATCATTCAGGATCTATTACCTGGGTGCTGGAGAAGTACCCCGAAGCCAGAGTGGTCACGACTCCCAAGGGGAAGGACATACTGATGGCTCTCCTCCACGTGCCGGATGACCGGTTTATCACGGTGGGGGACGGCGAAACCCTGTCGCTGGGAGACAGGACCTTCGAGTTCATGCATGCCCCGTGGATACACTGGCCTGAGACCATGCTTACGTACCTGGCGGAGGACAGGATACTCTTTTCCTGCGACCTCTTCGGCTCTCATCTGGCAACGTCAGACCTGTTTGTCGCCGATGAAAGGCAGGCCTATGAACCGGCCAAGAGATACTATGCCGAGATCATGATGCCTTTCCGTGCCAGCATAGAAAAGCACCTGACGAGACTGGACGGTTATGAGATCGACATCATCGCTCCCAGCCACGGCCCTCTCCATGCGAGGCCCCATTTCATCGTCGACGCGTATCGCAGCTGGGTATGCGATCCCCCCGGAAACACAGTGGTCCTGCCATATGTCTCAATGCACGGTAGCACTCAGAAGATGGTGAACTACCTGGTCGAGGTCCTGGCCAGCGAAGGTGTTGGAGTGAAGCAGTTCAACATGGCTGACAGCGATGTCGGCAAACTGGCTATGGCACTGGTGGACGCGGCCACCCTCGTCATAGGTACGCCTACGGTCCTGGTTGGCCCGCATCCTGCCGTCGCTCATGCAGCATTTCTGGCCAACGCCTTGAGACCGGGACTGCGCTTTGTGTCCATCATCGGTTCCTACGGCTGGGGCAGCAAGGCAGCGGAACAACTGAAATCCATGATCCCCAACATCAAGGCGGAGTTGCTGGATCCCGTGATAGTTAAGGGATTGCCGCGAGAAGACGATTTCAGGGCTCTGGACAGCCTGGCTCGAACCATCGCGGAGAAGCACAGAGAGCACGGCTTTGCCTGATCGGCGTATAACTCAGATGCGGCCCGGTCTTTCGGTCGCTGCGTAATCGGGTAGCGTTGAAGTGAAAGCCATGAAGCAAGGAAGGAGGTAGTGAAATGTACGAGAAGATGCTCGTTCCACTCGACGGGTCGGAGCTGGCGGAGTGTGTACTGCCTCATGCCAAGGCGATAGCCAGGGGATGTACCGTGAGAGAGATCGTTCTCCTCAGAGTAGTGGAGCCCCCGCCCACCATGGGAGCCGAGGGCATCGATTTCGTGGCACTACAGCGGGCTGACAAAGACGCGGCGGCGGCCTATCTGGCAAGGATAGAGTCTCAACTCAGCGCAGAGGGGTTCAAGGTCAGCTCTCAGGTATTGGCCGGTAGAGCGGCGGAGGCTATCAGCGAGTTTGTCCGTAACAATCCGGTGAACCTGATAGCCCTTGCCACGCACGGTCGATCAAGCATAGGTCGCCTGGTCTTCGGCAGTGTGGCGGACAGGCTCATACGTTCCGCATCTGTTCCGATACTCCTGGTCAAACCCAAATCCGATGAATGTGCCGCCTAGTCCAACAATGGGATCTGCCGCTCAGGGATCCTTCCTGCCTGCGCCACCACAGGTAGCCAACTGTCAGGTACAGCATGAACATGCTGCGCCAGTCCTCTGTGCCTCGGCTGGCAATGCAGTGCTGATGTATAACGTCAACGATGAGAAGGATTATCTGAGCGGCAAGCCTATTCTACGAGGGGGAAAGCAATATGTGGAAATGCACAAATTGCCGTCACGTCGAGTTCAGCGCTGACAGACCGCAGCAATGCCCGGTCTGTGGTGCCGAGGCAGAGAAACTCGTCCCGCACTCGATACCGGGTATCAAAGGAAACAAGACTCCGA
>JBLRXG010000197.1:0-2351 GCA_047920855.1 Dehalococcoidia bacterium
CGACCAGCTTGGGTGATAGAATGCACATGGAGCAGTCATTCGTCGGGAATGTCTTATCCAGTTGAGACATCACTCCGCCGATCGACGGAGTCTTCTCCACCAGGTACACATAGTATCCGGATTCAGCGAGATCCAGGGAGGCCTGAATGCCTCCTATCCCGCCGCCAACGACGAGAACCGCTCCTACTATGCCGTTTCCGTCCTGCTTCTCCATGTTGATACCTCTTCTAGAGTTTGCTCAATGCTTCCTGGGCAAGCTCCGAAGGAGTCGCCTCCGTGTCTCTGGAACCTGAGCCGATGAGAGTGCTTACCATCTGATGACGCATCTTCTGACAGAAGGTGTCTATCTCCTTCACCCGCCCCGCCAGGCCAGGGTCGGAGTATCCCTCTCTTGCTGCCATATCCCGCAGAGCCTTCATTATGTCGGAGAAGTCCACTCCCTGGGGGCAGTGAGCCTGGCAACTGTAGCACTGGATGCAGAACCAGATTGTGTCTGAAGACAGGACCTCCTTCCTCATACCCAGCAGAACCATACGGATTATCCGGCGTGGGTTGAACCTCTGGTCTATGTCGGAGACGGGACAGCTTGCAGTACACAGCCCGCAGGCGAAGCACAGGGCGATGTGCTCTCCCCCCGGCTCGTTGGCAACATCGTATTTGAACCTGGAATCCAGCTGATTCAGCGCTATGGTCATTGTCGCCTCCTTAATGCCTCTTCAACGGACGAAACTCACACAAGTCCTGCAGCCTCGAGTATCTGGGGAACTCTCTCCTCCCGCCCGATGAACATAATGTGCACTCCATCACATATGTTCTCTTCTTTCACCTGCCTTATCATGCGGGCAGCTATCTCTATCCCCTTGGCAACTCCTGTCCCCTTCGGAGCCTGGGCAAGCTCGTCGATGATCTGCTGGGGAATAGAGATGCCGGGGACATTCTCATTCATGTACGCGGCCATTTTGGCGCCGATGACGGGCACAACACCGGCAAGTATCTTGACGTTCGTATCCAGCTTGCGCACGAAGTCCGTGAATCTCTTAAGCTCTTCGATGTCATATACAGCTTGAGTCTGGATGAAGCTTACCCCTGCCCTCAATTTCTTCTCAACCTTGATAAGCTGTGGCTCAAGGGGATCTGCGGAAGGAGTAGCCGTAGTCCCGATGCAGAAATCCGTACCCCCGTCCAGATCATTGCCCGCCATGTCCTTGCCCGAATTCAGGGTGTGTACAAGATGTATCAGTTGCACTGAATCCAGGTCGAACACCTGCTTGGCCTCCTTGTGGTCGCCAACATCAACAGAGTCGCCGGTTAGACAGAGGACATTGCTGACGCCCCTGGAGAATGCGAAAAGAAGGTCTGCCTGAATGGCCATTCGGTTCCTGTCGCGACACGTGACCTGCAGCACCGGCTCACCCCCGTGCTCCTTGATCAGGACGCATATTCCTACGGAAGGATAGCGCATCACCGAACTCTGATTGTCGGTGACGTTCAGCGCATCAACCTTATCCTTTAGCAGCTCGATATGCTCCAGGCTCTTAGAAACGTTGGAGCCCTTCCCGGGCGCCGCCTCGGCTGTAACAACGAAGTCCTTTGTCTTCAGGATCTCCCTCAAAGGTCTTGCCATGCTATACCCCCTTAAGCCTTTGCCGCCTGGATTCTGCCCGGCCTCTTCACCACCCGGGCGTTTTTCGGCGGGTAGTATTCTCTCATCAGATCGAGCCTGCCCTGTTTCTCCAGTCTTCGGTATATGAGAACCCAGGCGCAATGCTCGTCGGGATTGATCTCACACATTCCTCCCTTTCTGGTACCGCCGCAGGGGCCGTTCAGAAGACCCTTGGCACAGCGAACCACCGGGCAGACACCCCCCGTTCGATCCAGGTAACAATCGCCGCAAGCGCCGCACATCTCGACCCACAGCCCTTCTTTTTCCGGCATGCCGATGAAGGTTGTGTTGACCGCCGGGAACACTGGCTTGTCCTCGAACAGCTCAGCCATCGTCTGCACTCCCGCTCCGCATGCCAGTGATAGCACTGCCTCCACCTCTTCAACCTTGTCCCTTAACTCCGCCAGCATCTCTCTCTCACACTGTCGCTCCACCGTTGCCTCCAGGGTCACGATCTCCTTGCCCTCAGAACTCCGCGCCAGTCTCAACTGCGAAGCCAGTATGCCTACTTCCTTCTCTCCACCGGCCCAACAGACTGCCACGCAGGTCCCACATCCGGCAACAAGGATTGCGGATACAAACAGTACCGCTACTAAAAACAGGGATACCCAAATACTTTTTTTTCTCATCAAATTATTTACCCTCCTATCTCTTATTTTTAAATATTATTAACCGATATCTCCGTTTT
>JBLRXG010000198.1:0-2279 GCA_047920855.1 Dehalococcoidia bacterium
GTGACGCATAACCCGGCGACGTAGCCATGAACGGCCTTACTCCTCCTGGTACCGGAGGGGGGTCAGGTCTTTAGTTTTGGTCTCTGCAGGAACCCGGGGACACCATGTCAACTAGGCCTCGCAATATGCATACATAGCACCGGAGCGAGCCGTCTTTGAGATTGTTCCCGATGAATCGGGACTGGGTCGGGACTCCCTCAGAATGACAGAGGGATCGGGGCACCTTAGATGGTAGGCGGGCTGAAGCAAGCCAACTGCGGGCACAGCGAAGCCGTCCGCTGCTGCAACTGCCCGCAGGCGGCATCGATATCCGGACCCCGCTGAACCCGCTGCGTAACCTGGATGCCTGCACTGCTCAGGACCTGCCGGAAAGCTCGGATGCCTTTCGGCGACGGGTTGTGGAAGCCGGGTCCAGGGATGGAGTTGTACGGAATCAAGTTCACGTGGCAGTTCAGCCCGTGTAGCAGACCCGTCAGTTCACGCGCTTCTGCAATTCCATCGTTGACTCCACCAAGCAAGCAATATTCGAATGTCACCCGGCGGCCGGTCTGCTGCACGTACTCGTGGCAGGCATCTCTGATCTCAGCGACACTCCACTTGACCATCTCAGGGATGAGCTGCCGGCGTAGGTTATCTGTAGGGGCGTGGAGAGACACAGCCAGGGTGATCTGCGGTTTTTCCTGCGCCAAGCTGCGGATACCGGGAACGAAGCCGACGGTACTCAGTGTAAGATGCCTCATGGCAATGCCCAGTTCGCTGTTCAGCAACTGTATCGCCTTCATAGTCGCCGCATAGTTAAGTAGCGGCTCTCCCATACCCATGAAGGTGACATGGTCAATACGGCAGCTACGCTTATGAACTCGCGATGAGTGATTCTGCGCTTCTTCCTGCACTGCCAGTGCCTGACCCACAATCTCTCCCGCCGTGAGGTTACGAGTGTAGCCACTCAGTCCGGTGGCGCAAAAGACGCAGCCCACGGAGCAGCCTACCTGTGTAGACAGACAACAACTGAAACGGTCTGCGTAGGGCAAGCCTACGGTTTCCACTCTCGCACCGTCACGCATCGCCAGCAACAGCTTCGCTGTCCCATCCCGGCTGTGCTGCAGGCTGACTACTTGGGAGCGACCGACCTCATATTTCTTCTTCAGTTGCACGCATAGTGTATCGGGCAGATTCGTCATTTCCTCGAACGTGCGTGCCCCACGCCGGTAGACCCACTCCGCTAGCTGGTTGCCTCGATACGCTGGTTCGCCCTCTTTCTGCACTAGCGCACGCAGTTCTTCTGTGTTCAATCCTAGTAGTGCAGTTAGCATGGCCTACCTATAACCCTGCCCATTGTCTTCGAGTAATTATCTCAAAGGACGCGGAGATGAACAAGCATGCTGAAGGCATCATGCGCTACATGGTACCGAAGATAGGCAAAGATGAGGAGTGCAGAGAATCAACGCAAGTTAACAAAGAGAGCCATCTTGTTTAGCCAATACCAGGAATCCGGGGACACCACGGAATCCGGGGACACCATACCGATCAGGCCTCGCAATATGCATACATAGCACCGGAGCGAGCCGTCTTTGAGACTCGTCCCGATGAATTGGGACTGCATCGGGACTCTCTCATAACGACAGGTGCGCTGGGGGTTCTGTACCCAGACGCCCGCGGGATGCGAGGCGCAGTGGGCAAACAGCCGGATTGCTTCGTCGTCCCGATCTCATCGGCACGCCTCGCAACGACTCGGGGGAGGGGTTTCATCGAGGTGGATCGGAGCTCCCTCAGGATGACAGAAGCATCGGGGGCTGTGGCCCCAGATGCCCGGTGTGCGGGGTGACTGCTTGACCATCGTACCAGTATAGTATCTGACTTCGTTGCATGGAGCGGCATAATGTACTGCTATAGCTGTAGATGATACTGCGCTCGGGTGCGATGCTGGAAACGCTATTGGGGCCAAGACTCAGGGCAAAGGCGCCGGGGGCAGTCCGTCGAATCCCTGAGATGCGAGGCCAGTGACCGGTGGGAGTTCTTGTTCAGCGCCGGATCACCCTGTATCCCACGAATATGCGGCCATTAGGGGGAGGTGCGGGTTTTCGATGACCTCCAGCGAAACAAAGCCAGCCCGGCGTGTTGCCTCAAGAGTGAGCGCTACCGAAGTCCTCCATGTCGGGTCATAATCGGTGTTACCGGGCCGGTTGCACAGGCCACTTTTCAGCCGTCTGGTTAATATGAGAGGCTAGTGTCAACACCAAAGAGGGCAGCCCGGCATATACGATGGTCTGCACTCATTC
>JBLRXG010000199.1:0-2278 GCA_047920855.1 Dehalococcoidia bacterium
TGGTGATAAGACCCACACCCAAGGAAGAGGTAAGCAAAGGAGGGATAGTCTTACCAGATACAGCGAAGGAGAAGCCCCAGGAAGGCAAGATCATCGCTGTTGGCCCCGGCAGGTTGACTGATGATGGCACACGTATAGCCATGGAGGTCAAGAAGGGCGACAAGGTTATCTACTCCAAGTACGCGGGCACCGAGTTCAAGCTGGATGACGAAGAACTGGTGATCATGCGTGAGGGCGACATACTGGGCAAGATGGGTTAGCATAAGGAGAACTGTATAAGGAGGTAAGTGAATGGCAAAACAGATCGTATTTGGCGAGGAAGCAAGAAAGTCTTTGAAGAACGGAGTGGACACCCTGACCGATGCCATCAGGGTGACCCTCGGACCACGGGGCAGACCCGTAGCACTGGACAAGAAATGGGGAGCTCCGTCGGTTCTCGACGACGGTGTTTCGATAGCTAAGGAGATAGAGCTACCCGATCCCTATGAGAACATGGGAGTGCAACTGGTGAAGCAGGCGGCGACCAAGACCAACGACCAGTGTGGAGACGGCACCAGCACGTCGACCATCGTGGCGCAGGCAATCATCGCCGAAGGCTTCAAGAACATCGCTGCCGGTGCCGATGCGATGGCTCTGAAGCGTGGCATCGACAAGGGTGTGGAGGTGCTGGTTGATGAACTGAAGAAGATGTCCATACCGGTGGCCGGCAAGGAGCAGGTCGCCCAGGTAGCGGCTATATCAGCCATCGACACGGAGATCGGCGATCTGATCGCCGATGTCATGGAGAAGGTCGGTAAGGACGGTGTCATCACCGTCGAAGAAGGAAAAGGGCTGCAGTTCGAGACCGAGTTCGTCGAGGGAATGAAGTTCGACCGCGGCTACATTAGCCCTTACTTCATCACCAACCCCGAACAGATGAGGGCGGAACTGGAAGACCCCCACATCCTGATAACCGACAAGAAGATCTCCGCCATAAACGAGATACTGCCCGCTCTGGAGAAGATCGTCCAGATGTCCAAGAACCTGGTCATCATCGCAGAGGACGTTGAAGGCGAATCGCTGGCCACGCTGGTGGTCAACAAACTCAGGGGCACTCTTTCTCCTCTGGCGGTCAAGGCACCGGGCTTTGGCGACCGGAGAAAGGCCATGCTCCAGGACATCGCCGTACTCACCGGCGGAACCGTTATCTCGGAGGAGGTGGGCAGGAAGCTCGACTCGGTAACCCTGGAGGACCTGGGCAGAGCCCGGAGGGTTATATCCGACAAGGACAACACAACCATCGTCGAGGGCAAAGGCGACGCCAAAGCCATCGAGGGCAGGATCAAGCAGATCAGGTCTGAGATAGACATCAGCACGTCGGACTATGACAAGGAGAAGCTACAGGAGAGGCTGGCCAAGCTGGCGGGTGGAGTGGCAGTGATTAAGGTGGGGGCAGCTACAGAGACCGAGCTCAAGGAGAGGAAGCACCGGGTGGAGGATGCGTTATCAGCTACCCGAGCTGCGGTCGAGGAAGGTATCCTGCCGGGTGGTGGCATAGCTTTCCTCAACGCGCTGCCGGGCTTGAAGAAGCTCAAGGTCAAGGGCGATGAGGCTACCGGTGTGGCCATACTGAGACGAGCCCTGGAGGAACCGCTGAGATGCATCGCTCAGAACAGCGGCCGGGAAGGCTCGGTGGTGATAAACGAGGTCAGGAGCGCCAAGCCTGGTATCGGCTACGACGCCCTGAAGGACGAGCTAAACGTCAATATGGTAGAAAGGGGCATAGTGGATCCTCTCAAGGTTGCGAGGAGTGCTCTGCAGAACGGTGCGAGCATCGCCACCATGATCCTGACTACTGAGTGCCTGGTAACCGATATTCCTGAGAAGGAGAAGGCGCCGGCTATGCCGCCAGGTGGCGGATATCCTGACTACTAGACAGCCACCGATCGGTAGAATGACGCAGAGAGAACCGCCTTAAGGCGGTTCTCTCTCTGTTACGACTGGATTCCCAGCAGTTCCTTGAGAGGGTTCTCCTCTTTGACCGGGCCTGTTACGGCCAGGTTGAGCCCGCTCCCGGTGAGAACCTCCTCGGCAACTTCCTTTATGGTGTCCAGAGTGATGGCATCGACTACGGAGACAACGTCATCCATGCTCAGTATCTCGTCGTTCAGCAGTTCCTGGCCACCGTACCACAACGCCACGTTTCGGCTGTCCTCGAGCCTCAGGTATAGCCTGCCTTTAGACAGTTCCTTCGCCCTTGTAAGCTCACTGGCGGTCATCTCGGTCTTGATTTTGGATA
>JBLRXG010000200.1:0-2273 GCA_047920855.1 Dehalococcoidia bacterium
ATGGAATAGGAACTATCCATCGTGACGTCCGTCACAGCATCATAGACATCGCCCACAGTCTCCACATCGCCTGTCCATTCTACGAACCGGTAGTGGAGATCGGCCTCAGCGACAAGTTCCACCACGGTTGCAGCTTCCCGGAGGAACATCCCCTCACCGGGGTCCGTCACCGAACCGCCGGCAGTACTGGAGAGCGAAAGACTGTACCAGCCCTCCAGGGGCTCAACGGCGATGCCGAGGTCCCTGATAATGTGCACCGCCTTGCTGATGACCGCATGTGTTTCCGAGCCGGCGAACAGCAGCCCCACGAACTCTCCATCCCTGTCGACCGCGGACCCCGAGTCCCCTGGGGCTGCAAATGACCCGTTTGTCTGAGACACCACGATCTGGTCTACGAAGTAGGCCGACTGGTCGCCGTACGTAACCCAGACAGAGGCATTGGTGTGCACAACCTGCCCCGTAGTAACCCCGGTCGTCCGCCCTGACTTACGCACTGTGTCGCCCTTAGAGACGGTGGTCCAACCCTGGATCCAGTAACTCCCTCCTTCACCCAATTGCTCGCCGGGAGACACACTGACTGCGGTGTCGATGCTTCCTATAGCAGCATCAGCGTAGTTCCGCCCGTTCGATCCGAAGTCGATAGGTATGTAGGCCTCGAGTTCTCCCACCCTATCCGCCAGTGTTCCTCCGTCGCCGCTTCCCGGCTGCACGAGGGGTGTTCCGATATCAAGGAAATCGCCGGTATCGGGCTCCTTTGCGATAACATGGGCATTGGAGAGGATCTTGTTATCGTAGGTAACCATGCCCAGGGTTCCGGCATACCTTACTGTCAGGGGCCCTCTCCTGATCCAGGCCGACAGGCTGGTCCCTCCAACCAGAGGACTGACCTCTCCTCTTCTGTCCTCGCTGATGTAGACCGGGGCATCCCCTACCTGAGCGCCGAGCGCCTCGATCCTGCCTGTAACCTCCACACTCACCGGGTAGCCCTGAACCGAAGCGGGGACTCTGGACATCACGTCTTCGTCCTCAACAAACACGATTAGCTCACGCGCGGTCTCTGAGTGGGCTACACCGACGATGCCGGTGTCTCCCAGGTTGACAAGCTCATGCTCCAGAACCGCTCTGGCTGCGCTCAGCGGCCTGATCCTGCTGCCGTTGTCTGCCCAGGCGGAGACAGTGCCAAGAAACAGCGCGGCAACAAGAACAAGCGCCGTAAAGAAAACGGCCTTCTTCGATTCCTTCATCTCTGCTCCGCTCCCGGATTGCCCATCGCTTTCCCGAATATTATAGCAGCCTCGAGAATGCAGGACAGATCACGATGTGTCTTTCCTGGCTCGCGCCACACAGACGGGTCAGGACGTGCCTCCAGGCAAACCATTCGACTCGTGTACGCTTTTGTGCTAGTATGAACCGCCCTGAGAGAGGAGAGAACACCGATAGCGAGCGGGTTTGTTCCGGGTGCTCGTGCCACCAACCGGTAGAATACGATACGGGATCTCTGGAATCCGAGAGAACCTGACCAATGCACGATAGAATGCACACACGATGCCGATTCCTCGACGAGTTGGTGAGTTGCCCGCGTGTCAGCACACAGGACCGGTACCGAGTGACGACACCTTTCTTCACTTCCATACCCGATGGGGTTGTGGATCACGTGGCCAATAGTTGCAGGCTACAGGAGATGAGAAACAGATGTCCGTAGATAAGAAGAAGAGGACGATCAACCGGCTGGACTCTATGAAGCCGCTCAGGGCCAAGGTAAACGAGACATATCTGAAGAGCGTTGAAGCAATACAGGCGGGCAAACCCGCCGTCTGGGGCATGCTCAACTTCTACTATGGCGACCCCATCCTGAAGGCCATGGATATCGAGGTGGTATACCCCGAGAACTACGGCGCTATCGCCGCCGCCACAGGAGTTGCCCAGCAATACCTTGACCGGGCTGATGCCGACGGCTTCCCCACTCATCTGTGCGGATATAGCCTGACCACGCTCGGCTATGCCTCCAGGATGATGAGAGAGATGGACGGCACTATACCGCCGGAAGCGCCCTTGGGCGGCATGCCCAGGCCCCTGTTCCTGATGTCTTCGGCTGCCATCTGCGACGCGAGGTATAAGTGGTTCCAGTCCCTCGGGCGCTACATGGATGCCCCGGTGTGGACGCTTGAAGCGCCCACACCCGGCGTCAAGGAGTACTTCATCGACGGGTACTATGACAGGATGGTGGACATGGGAGTGAAGCACCTGAAGGATTTCGTCGGCTTTGTGGAAGG
>JBLRXG010000201.1:0-2271 GCA_047920855.1 Dehalococcoidia bacterium
AGCAGGAGGCTGAAGATATGGGCAAAATATGGAGAGTGTCGGGACCCCTGGTCATCGCCGACGAGATGAAGGGTTCCCAGGTATACGAGGTCGTTGAGATTGGAGACGAGGGCATCGTCGGTGAGATAGTAGGCCTGGAAGGTGACAGGGCGATCATCCAGGCGCACGAGGATACGCTCGGCTTGAAGGCCGGTGAGACGGTGGCGGGAACTGGACGGATTCTCAGTGTGGAGTTGGGGCCCGGCCTCGTGGGCTCCATCTACGATGGGCTTCAGAAGTCACTAATCGCCCTGGGCGAGAACACAGGCCCCTTCATCAAGCGAGGGATCAAAGCGGAACCGCTCCCCCGTGACAAGAAGTGGCAGTTCACACCCGAGGTCAAAGCAGGAGACTCCGTCGGCCAGGGGGATATACTGGGCATAGTCCCCGAGACTGAGTTGATCGAGCACAAGATCATGGTACCGATAGGAGTCAGGGGAACCGTCAAGGAAATACGTAGCGGCGACTACACTGTGGAAGAGCCGGTAGCGTGGCTGGAACACAACGGCGAGACAACGGAACTCACGATGATGCAGAAGTGGCCAGTTAGAAAGCCCAGGCCGTATAAGGAGAGGTTAGATCCTTCGGGCTTGCTCAGTACGGGTATGAGAATTCTCGACTATATGTTCCCGCTCGCTCTCGGCGGCAAAGCATCAATCCCGGGCGGCTTCGGCACGGGAAAGACCGTCACCCTGCAGCAGCTGGCACGATGGGCCCAAACGCACCTGAACATCTACGTTGGCTGTGGCGAAAGGGGCAACGAGATGGCCGACGTACTCTCCAGTTTCAGAGAACTGAAGGATCCCAAGACAGGGCGACTTCTGATGGAGAAGGAAATATTCCTGGCAAACACTTCTAACATGCCCGTGGTCGCCAGAGAGGCAAGCATTTTTGTCGGCATCACCATGGCCGAGTATTTTCGTGACATGGGTTACGACATTCTGCTGGTTGCCGACTCAACCTCCCGATGGGCTGAAGCAATGAGGGAGATGAGCGGAAGGCTTGAGGAGATGCCGGGAGAGGAGGGCTTCCCCTCATACATGGGCTCCCGCCTGTCCTCCTTCTACGAGAGAGCGGGAATGGTTGAGTGCCTGGGCAGTCCCGAAAGAAAGGGCTCGGTAACCGTCGCAGGTGCTGTCAGCCCCCCGGGAGCGGATTTCAGCGAACCGGTGACCCAGAACACGCTCAGGATCATAGATGCCCTGTTTGCCCTGGAGGTTTCCCTGGCCAACAAGAGGCATTTTCCAGCCATAAGCTGGCTCGCCAGCTACAGCCTTTATGTCGACGCAGTTAAGGACTGGTGGAACGAGTATGATCCCGGATGGGAGAAGACCAGGGCGAGTGCCCTGAAGCTCCTTCAGCAGGAAGCTGAGCTTGAGGAGATCGTGAGACTCGTAGGCCCGGAAGCTCTGCCGGAAGCAGACAAGCTGCTGCTTCTGGTCTCCAGGATGATACGTGAGGACTTTCTGCAGCAGAGCGCCTACCATGAGGTAGACACCTATTGCATGCCGACGAAGGCCGGGCTCATGCTCAAGACTATCATGAAGTTCTATGATCTGGCACAGGAGATGCTGGATGAGGGATCGGGCATCGAGAGCGTGCGGTCATCCCCAATGGTCTACAGGATATCACGCATGAAGGACATACCCAACGAGAACGCAGAAGAGAAAGTGAACGAACTGTGGCAAGAGATGGAAGAAAGCATGGTGGCCGGCAAGCGGGTTTCCTGATATAAGGAGGGCTGCTATGGATTTATCATCACTGTACATAAAAGAGTCAAGAGCGATTAACAGGGCTAAGGGAGCCTTGCTCGTAGCAGAAAGCATTCCCGGCGTGAAGTTCAACGAGATCGTCGACGTTCAACTGGGCAACGGCGAGATCAAGAGCGGGCAGGCAATCGACATCAGCAAGGAAGCGACTATAGTCCAGGTGTTCGGCGGCGTCAGCGAAGTGGACCTGGTCGGGAGCAGGATAAGATGCAAAGGCGAGACCCTGAAGCTTCCTGTAGCATCCGACATTCTGGGAAGGATCTTCAACGGCATGGGCGATCCTATAGATGGAGGCCCTCGACTGATCCCCGAGGAATACCTTGACATCAACGGCGAGCCCATCAACCCGGCCAGCCGTCAGCCTCCGGCCGAGTTCATCGAAACCGGGATCTCAGCGATAGACGGCCTGAACGCATTGGTCAGGGGACAAAAACTGCCCATATTCAGCGGTTCGGGATTGCCG
>JBLRXG010000202.1:0-2243 GCA_047920855.1 Dehalococcoidia bacterium
GGTGCTCCCTTCATAGACCTGGGGGCATCTGCCAGTTCCAGCTTCTCTCTTATTCCTGCCATCATGGCCATGACCAGTGTGAAGCCAAGCCCAGAACCCAGTGCCGAGACCAGGCTCCCTGGTAGAGTGTAGCTTTCCATCATGTTGATGATGGTGACACCGAGGACAGCGCAGTTTGTCGTTATAAGCGGAAGGTAGATGCCAAACGCTGAATACAGCGCGAAGTTCGTCTTCTTGATGAAGAGCTCTATGACCTGTACAAGTGAGGCTATGACCAGTATGAAGACGATTATGTACATATACTGTATGTCGAAAGGAATGAGGATGTAGTGGTTGATAACCCACGTTGCCAGTGAGGCAACGAACATGACAAAGGTCACGGCCATACCCATGCTTAAGGCAGGCTTCAGTTCCCGCGAGACCCCGAGGAAGGGACAAAGGCCAAGGTATCTCACCAGGATGATGTTGTTGATGAGGGCCATGCTGAGGAATATGACTATGATCTCGTTCATATCTTGAGTACTCCCCTCCATCTTAGCAGTGCCAGCAGCAGTCCCATGACAAGAAATCCTCCCGGTGGGAGTATGAACATAGCCAGCGGGTGTTCACTGAGGACGGGCAATGTGAAGATGTGGAAGCCGAACACCGACATCTCGCCCGTCCCGAGCATCTGTCTTATGAATGAGATAATGAGCAGGGCTATCATGAACCCTACCGTCATCCCCAGCGCATCGGCAATAGAGCGAACCATGGGGTTCTTGGAGGCAAAGGCCTCTGCTCTTCCGAGGACTATGCAGTTCACCACCACCAGCGGAAGATATATGCCCAGCGTCTCGTGCAGGTCCGGAAGAAACGCGTTGAAGAGGAGGTTCACCACGGTAACCAGTGTGGCGATTATCACTATGAATATTGGGATTCTGGTAATGCTCGGGACAAAACCCCTGATGGCGGCGACTATGACGTTTGCCCCTAGAAGGACGATGAGAACGGCCAGCGTCATGCCCAGCGCATTGTCGATTGAGGTGCTGACCGCCAGGGCCGGGCATAGTCCGAGCAGCAGAACAAAGACCGGGTTAGTTGTGATCAGTCCCTTGATGAACTCTTTCCCGGAGTTACTCACCTCTATTCTCCTTCACCGTTGCCTCGTATCAGGTCGATCTTCTCCAGGGCCGTGATCCTCACAGCCTCAACAACTGCTCTGGCGCTTATCGTTGCTCCGGTTATGGAGTCTATCTGTCCGCCGTCCCGCCTCAGTGCCACGTCATCGACGCCCGTCGATAGGAACTGGGCGGTGAAGAAATCCTCGGTTATCTTGCTGCCCAGTCCGGGCGTCTCGGTGTGAGATATCACTGTTATCCCCCTGATGGTTGCCTCGTCCTCGAGGCCGACGAGGATACTTATGTCGCCGCCGTATCCCTTGCCGACAGCTATGAAAGCATAGCCAAGCCTCTGCTCCTCTCTGTATATCGTGTATATCTCATCCTCGAAGTCGTATTCGGTCATGTCGGGGAACATCTCAGACAGCATTGTCTGAATCTTCTGCTTCTCCAGGGCCTCGATCCTTGGGAGAGTGATGCCCCCCACGCCGGTAAGTATAGTTACACATATGCCCACCACCACTGTGAGCAGGATGACGGGGAAGGCTTTCTTCAGAGCGTCTCTAACCTGCATCTTTTGCCCTCTTTACAAGCCCGTAGGGTCTTCCCTTGGTATATCGGTCAATCAGAGGAGTGATGGCATTCATGAAAAGGATGGAGTAGCAGACCCCTTCGGGCATACCGCCGAATTGCCTTATGATCATGGTGAGTATTCCGAGAGAGACCCCGAATATTATCTTCCCCCGGTTGGTCAGGGGTGATGTCACATAGTCGGTCGCCATGAAGAAGGCACCGATCAAGAGTCCGCCGGCCAGGATATGGAAGAGCGGATCCTGGCCGAAGGCGAGGGCCAATACGGCAACAACTCCGATGTAGGTTACAGGGATCCTCCAGTTCATCACACGGAGCGCCAGTAGTAAGCATCCTCCTATCAAGATCGCGAGGGCTGAGGTCTCTCCCAGCGAGCCGGATATGTTGCCCAGGAACATCGCCTGGTGTACGGCGGGATCGAACTGCTGCCACACGGAATCTCCGCTCAACGGCGTGGCCGAGGTAATGGCGTCAATGCCGAAGCCCGTGGGCTTCACCCAGGAGGTCATGGGTAGCGGGAAACTGATCGACATGAAAGCTCTGGCAGCCAGCGCC
>JBLRXG010000203.1:0-2226 GCA_047920855.1 Dehalococcoidia bacterium
TGAGTGTCCATCACCCAGACGGGCTCTGTCAATAGTTCGTCGCGGATAAGGATGACGAGGCCCGGTGCGGATATGACGATGACAACACTGAGCACCAAGATGAGGAACATCGCCATGATGCGCTTGACACCATGCTCCCTCAGGGACCTGAAGAACCTCTCGAAGCTGCTAAGCAAGTTTCACCTGCGGGTGTTCAGTCGCTCCCATTATATACGATGGGGCAGGAAATGAACAGCCAGTTATGGGGATATCCGAGCAGGCTCGATGCTTTTCCGGAGGGGACAGCCGGCTGGCGATGTCGACCCGCTCCCGCTCTATGAGCAAAGATGCCGTCTAATCGGACATGTCATAGTCCCAGGAGTCCGACGTCGTGATCCTTCCTTCGGAGTCGATCATCAGTCCTGCAACTCCGATCGCATCCAGCAGGATCTTCCCTTCGTCCGGGCCCATAACGAAGATGCCGGTACTGAGGGCATCAGCTGCCAGGGTATCTGTGGCGACTATGGTTATACTCATTGATCCTCGCGCCGGCTCACCGGTCCTGGGATCGATAATATGATGAACTCTCTCGGCTCCTATAAGGTGATATCTCTGATAGTCACCGGAGGTTGCTATTGCTCCGCTCTGAAGTTCGATGACCCCTAGCAGTCGTCCCTCAACACGAGGGTCGGCAATGCCTATACTCCACGTCGTTGTGCCGATGGCCCTAATATCGCCGCCGATATCCACCAGCGCGTGCCCGATGCCTCTGTCCATCAGGATCTCGCACGCTCGATCGACTGCGTATCCCTTGGCTATACCGCCGAGGGTGACCTCCATTCCCTCACTGGCGAACCGTGCTCTGCTATTCTCCGAGTCGATTATCAGATCGGAGTAGTTCACCAGTTCAAGAATCCCGGATAGCTGCTCACTCGTCGGAATCTTCCCTGAGCGCTTGACCTCTTCCATCCAGAAATCGACTAGGGGCTTCACCGTCACGTCGAAGCTGCCGTCCGTAAGGACGCTGTACTCCTTACCCTTTCTGAGCACGTAGATCACCTCGGGTGATAGCTCTACCCACTGGGTTCCACTGCTGTTCAATCGGTAGACATCGCTGGCAGGATCAGTGGCGCTCATCAGTTTCTCGATCCGGTCGATCTCGCTAAAGGCCTCACGGATCACCTGTCTGGCCACTCTGATCTCCTCCTCACCGTCAGCCACCACTTGTATAGTTACTACGGTGTCCATTGCCAGATGAGTTCCCCTGACCTTCCCTGCTTCGACAGTCATGCGGGGGAAAACGATGCTGAAGGAGCTCATCATCAAGGCA
The DNA here is from genome assembly GCA_047920855.1 of Dehalococcoidia bacterium. GTDB lineage: Bacteria > Chloroflexota > Dehalococcoidia > GIF9 > AB-539-J10 > RBG-13-51-36. The sequence goes on from JBLRXG010000203.1 coordinate 1,310, forward strand.
GATGCTACTATAACTCCCAGGAACCCCAACCCGATTCGCCCTTTTCGTCCAACGTTGAGAAGCCTGGGCAGAACCAGTAGCCCTGCCATGAATCCGAGCTGGCTGGCTAGCATGCTGGCTGCCAGTCCTATGAGGCCGAAGCCCTGGCTGAAGACGATCATTATGCAGGAGATCCCGATCGCCAGACCGAAGAGACTGGCCCCGAGAACGACGGATTCCCTCTCAGTTGAGTAGAGTTCCGACGACCTTATTCTCGCCAGCGTAGAGGGTATGATGGCCAGGCCCATAATCCTGATGGTGTCGATGCCCTCCCGGAATTCCGGAAACACATTTCCAGCGATGGCGGGGGCGAGGAAGAACATGGCAAGAGCGAGTCCGATCGATAGGAAGACTCCGATTCTTTCCAGTCGTCTGACCTCGCCGCCGCCCGATCTTTCTGGCAGCAGGTAGAAGAAGAGGGCGTTGGGCACGATAGCGAGCAGCAGGAAGACCCTGAAGCTGAACTGGTACACAGCGAGAATACCCAGTGGAAAAAGGGCGCCTATGATAATCTTGTCGAGGAAGCTAAGCGAAACCCCTGCTATACTTGAGCCCCATGCCCTCAATGAGAATCCCATCTTCCTCTTTAGTTCCGAATATGCCAGGCCGGCGGTGAAGTGTCTGAAAGCCCACGTTCCGAAGATGAAATAGGCGGCTGTAAGACCGGCGAGCAATGCTGCGGTTGAGCTCCATATTAAGTAGAATACGAGAGGGAGAACAAGAGCCAACGTGCGCGCGCCTATCCACATCCACATGTACTTCTTGTAGGCCCGCTGGCCCAATTCCGAGTAGAACGCTACCGAGAACAATGATAAAGCCACAACCAGCAACCCCGCCAGCGCGGCGAACAGTGAGTCTACCCAGATACTCAGGACCAG
>JBLRXG010000204.1:0-2196 GCA_047920855.1 Dehalococcoidia bacterium
CTCAGCAGTTCGATGATCTCTTTGTGGCTGCTGGTGAAGCCGCCGACAGCGCCGCCGAGACCTTTCCCCATGGTGCTGGTGATGATATCCACTCTATCGATCACTCCGCAATACTCAGGAGTGCCCCGGCCAGTCGGGCCGAAGAACCCGGTAGCATGCGAGTCATCGACCATTACCAGGGCACGGTACTCCTCCGCCAGATCACATATCTCTCTCAGCGGGGCGATGTCGCCATCCATGCTGAAGACGCCGTCTACGGCGATCAACCTCAGACGCCTGTCCTGAGTCTGCTTCAGGTGTTTCTCCAGATCCGCCATGTCCGAGTGCTTGAACACCCTGATCTCCGGAAGCATGACCTGTCCCTGCTCGAGCTTCTTCTTGTTAATCACCTGCCACAGCCTCGCACCGTCGATGATCGTGGCATGACAGAGTTGATCGCTTATTATGACGTCGGAGCCCAGTATGACCTCGAAAAGCCCGACATTGGCCGCCTCGCAGGAGGAGTAGAGAATCGTATCTTCCATCTGTAGAAACTCGGAGAACTTCCTCTCCAGCTTCTTGTGTATCGTCTGGGTTCCGCAGATGAAAGGCACAGAAGCCAGACCGTAGCCCCACTCCTTGATGCTATCAAGGGCAGCCTGCTTGACGTCGCTATTGTTGGCAAGTCCCAGGTAGTTGTTGGCGCAGAAGTTGAGCACCGTGCCTTTGCGGCCTTCAACCCTGATCTCCCTATCTTGAGGCGAATCGATCAGCAGTTCATCCTTGTACAGGCCGCTTTCTGCGATAGACTGCAGTTCCTGCTTGTATAGCTCCCTTGCTTCCTTCGTGTACAATCTGACCTCCTTCCGCTTGCGCCAGCCCTCGACGCTGTCAAAGGCCACCGACCGTCTCTACGGGTACAAGATCACCTTGCCCGAGACCTTCGGTCTCTCATTCATGGCCAGGAATCCCTTCTCAAACTCCTCCAACGGGTATCTGTGCGTTATCACAGGAGTTATGTCCAGGCGTCCGGAATCAAGAAGCTTCCTCGCCTGGTTCCAGCTTCTCCATATCAAGCGACCGGTTATCGGCAGTATCTTCTTGGCACTTCTGACGTATTGACCCGCATTCCCGATGATGAACGGATCCGTATCAATGCCGAAGAGCGAAATCCTGCCGCCATCTCTTACAGAATCGATGGCCAGGTCTCTCGCCGCTCTGCTCCCTGCCATTTCCAGCACTACATCAAACCCTCCCCCGATGTGCAGCCTGGACAGAGACTCAGCTACATCATGCTCCTTCTCGTTGATGCCGATGTCGGCGCCCATTTCCCTGCTGATCTCCAGACGTCTCGGGTGCCTGCCAACCACAACGACCAGGCGCGCACCTTCCGCCTTGCATACTCCGCTGGCCAGCATGGCGATGGGGCCGTCACCCAGAATGAGAACAGACCGCCCGTTCAGGTTGTTATCGTAATCTCCCAGGGCGCAGTAGACAGCATTGCCCAGAGGCTCCTGTAGAGTGGCTATGTCCGGCGGAAGCCCCGGATCGTTTCTCCAGAGGATGTTCTCCGGTACAGCCACAAACTCGGCAAAACAGCCGTCGCAGGACAGGCCGAAAATCCTGCCCTTCTCCGTGTCACATATATGCTTCTGTCCGCTCTTACACTGCACGCATCTGCCGCAGTAAAAATGAGTCTCGGCAGAAACATAGTCGCCAATCCGGAACTTACTCGTCTTCCTGCCTACCTCAACGACTTCGCCCGCGAACTCGTGCCCCTGTATTTGGGGGACCGTCTTGATGTACACCTGGGCTGCAGAATCCCAGTTATAGATGTGAACATCCGTGCCGCATATGGATGTTGCCTTCACCTTCACCAGAACCTCACCGGCCTTCGGGCCAGGCTTCTCGACATCCAGAAGCTCAGCTCCAGGGGCCATCTTGGTCTTAACTATTGCTTTCATCTTATGGAAACCAGAAGTGCTGATCGTAGATTCCTGTTCTCAGCATCCCCGAAAACGCTGTATATTCTAGCAGGAATTCCCTGAACCGGTAAATCGTGCAGCCTGATCGGAGAAGCAAGAGCAACGGGAACACCGTTTTTTCCGGAAGATAGTTTCCTGGCGGGAGCCGTATTTCGCAGTCTATTCTAATCGAATAATGAGCCTGAAGGAAAGGGTTCAGGCAACCCGTTGGGCAGGTCTTATGATCTGCTCA
>JBLRXG010000205.1:0-2195 GCA_047920855.1 Dehalococcoidia bacterium
GTGTATTCTGCGTCTAACCTGGAGTTTTCCATGTGCTGTTCTCACTTTTTGCGCCCGGGCTGACTGTAGGAGGTGTCCTGGGCCTGGGCTTCGTTATGTTTGGGGGTCGAAGGTACAGGGGCTGCAGTGTGACCGGGTCGTCCCTGTGTCCTTTGCTCAACCTCAGGTAGCCCAATGCAGCAAGGGCACTGCTGCGAAACAGAGCCTCGCCTCCAGGGATTATGGCCTTGCTGCCCAGTCTGTGCGCTATCTCGCTCATCATATCGGCCGGGATTTCCCCGCAGAAGAGGGTCTTCCGTGTGGTCTCACGGCATAGAGCGCTAACCGTGGTCAGGCGGGTCTCCTCAAGGCAATGCCATTCATCATCTTCCTGGCGGTAAAGGGCAGTGGCTATCTCCTCCCTGCCAGCCCTGTGGATCGGCCGTAGAGGAAAGGCGGTGAAGCCGAAAGGATAGGCTTCAGCCTCCAGCGTATCTATCGCTAGCAACGGTACATCCAGGACAAGGGCCAGCCCCTTGGCAGTGCTGATGCCCACGCGAAGCCCGTTGAAACTGCCGGGACCTCGAGCTACTATGATCGCTTCGACAGAGCTCAGTCTGGCCTTCGCGTGCTGCAACAGGCGGTTCAGGTTCGGGAGCAGTTCCCTGCTGTGGTTGCTCGCCGTATGCCAGGCGAACAGAGCCAGCGTCCCGCCCCTGTCCGAGAGGGCGATGCTTGCCCTGTTGGATGAAGTATCTATCGCCAGTTCCATGAAGTATGCCTTGACCTCCATGTGCGGTTTACAGGCATGGACCCCGTCAGCACACACAGCCCCGATGAAAGCGCATAATCAACGAGGCTACACATTCTGTATCTCCAAGCTAATTCCGGGCATCAGGGTCAACTGGCCCGTCAGTTCTCGGTAACGTTCGCCTTGTGCCCTCAAACATATGGAGCGTCTCTTCTGATAGCCGGGCATGTAATGTAGTGACACAAGCAGGCTGTCACAGGGAAGCACCTCCAGGCCCCTGTCCGCCCATTCAACGACGCAGACGCCATCGCCGTAGAGATAGTCCTCCAGTCCCAGGGCGGCTATCTCTCTGATGTCCTCCAGGCGATATAGATCGATGTGGTAGAGAGGAATCCTCCCGTGATACTCCCTGAGGATGACAAAGGAGGGACTGAAGGCGTATTCCTCTACTGCCAGTCCACGTGCAATGCCCTGGACAAGGCAGGTCTTCCCGGTTCCCAACTCGCCTACGAGGAGATAGACATCAGCGTTGCGCGCCAGTTGTCCCAGATAGCTTCCCAGCAGTTGAGTCTGTTCCGGGCTGTCTGAGTCTACTCTCAGAGATCTCATGCTTGAAGTGTTGCCATCCCTTTCTGTCGCAGGAGATGACGTTTCCCTTGCTGTCGATTACGGTCACCCTTGCGGGCCGATCCTCATCCGTTATCTCGCCGATCACGGTCACCGGGCAGTCCAGCGTTCGCTTGACCCTCGCCAGGGTCTCCTCATCAGCGGTGAAGAGAAGCTCGTAGTCTTCGCCTCCGCAGAGAGCCAGTTCCCGGTGGTTGGGGAAGTTGGCCATGAGTGCCCGGTGAACCGGCACCCGGTCCATTCTGACCGTGGCGTTCACGCTGCTCATCTCGCATATGTGGTCGAGGTCGGCAACAAGGCCATCGCTTATGTCTATGGCGGTCTTGACTCCCTGTTCGACCAGGATTTGCCCCTCTCTGACCCTCGGAACCGGTTGGAGGTGGGCCCGGCGCAGGGTTGACGCGGTCTCGTCATCCAGTACGGTCTTTCGCCTGAGCATCTCCAGGCCGGCAGCCGAGAGCCCTGTGTATCCCGTGATGGCTATCTGTTCTCCGGGATGAGCCGTCGATCTCCTGAGTGTCGTTGTGCCGGTGCATCGGCCTATGACCGCCGCCGTGATAACCACGATCGGGGCAGCTGCGATGTTGCCTCCGACTATGGCCACTCCGTACTGGCGGGCCAGCTGTGCCATGGCTTTGCAGAAAGCGGATATGTCATCTAGCTCCAGTTCGCCTGGGATCGCCAGAGATACCAGGGCATATTCCGCAACTCCGCCCATAGCTGCTATGTCGCTGAGATTCACTGCCAGAGTCTTCCAGCCCAGTTCCTCCCAGCTGGCGATGTCCAGGTCGAAGTGTACGTCTTGTACCAGGGTATCGGTGGTAGCCAGTTGGACGGT
>JBLRXG010000206.1:0-2186 GCA_047920855.1 Dehalococcoidia bacterium
CTGTGGATCCGACACGATGCCCGCGCGCACGGCATTAAGGTCGATATAGGAGGCCAGCGTCCACAGTGCCCTGCGCGAATCTTCAAACAGTACACTTTTGAAACGTGATTCCCAGAGTGTTCCTTGGCGATCATGGCCTCTTTGATGGCATATGTGCAGCAGACCGAGGAGCAATAAGGCCTGTTGTGCCTTGGATCCCTGGAGCCGACACACTGGATAAACGCGATCTTCTGCGGTGGTGTCAGATCCGAAGGCCTCAGCAGAGTTCCTTTGTAAGGACCCGTGGCACTCAGGATACGCTCGAACTCGAGGCTGTCTACCACATTGGCATACTTCCGGTATCCGAGTTCATACTGGCTTGAGGGATCGTATAGCTCATATCCCGGCGTGAAAACAACAGCGCCGACATTCAGATCCAGGTATTCGTCCTCCATATCGTAGTTGATGGCTTTGGCAGTACACCGCTCCTCACACTCGTGGCACTGGAAGCAGCCCTCTATGGTCGAAGCCAGGCATCTTCTTGCCTCTTCCTTGGCCTCCGATACAGAATAGCCCTGCTCAACCTCTCTGAAATCAGTGATCCGCGCCGCCGGATCCGCTTCGCTCATCGGCACCCTGCTCCTGCCAGGCAGAGCCATCTTCAGCCTGGCTATCTCCTCTGTATTGAGTTCCTCCGGTTGTCTCTTTTCCTCTTTGCAGGTGAGGGGTTCTCCCTTGATGTACTCGTCAATGGAGCGAGCTGCCTTCTTACCCGCCGCTATTGCCTCGATAGCGATGGAGGGCCCGGTTACTGCATCGCCGCCCGCGAATATGCCTTCCACGCTTGTAGCCAGTGCTTCGTCGGTGACGATGGTTCCTCGACGTAAGATCTCCAGTCCCGATCTGGCGGCGAAGTCGAGAATCGAGGCCTGCCCCAGGGCGGTGATAACAGTGTCGACATCGATCATGAACTCCGAGCCTGCCACCGGAACAGGACGCCTCCTACCGCTGGCATCGGGTTCACCGAGTTCCATCCTCGTGCATTCCATCTTCGAGACTTTGCCGTTCTCGACCATGATCCCTGTCGGATTGGTCAGGAACTCTATCTCGACTCCCTCTTCCTCCGCTCCTCTCACCTCGGAGGGCGTAGCTGGCATCTCAGCCCGTGAACGCCGGTAGATGAGCTTCACATCCGATCCCAGACGCCTGGCCACTCGAGCAGCATCGACCGCTGTGTTCCCTCCACCGATCACCGCTACCTTGCGACCTATGCTGACCGGCTGCCCCATGTTCGCATCCCATAGGAAGTCGATGGCGTTGATCACTCCGGGCGAATCCTCTCCCGGTATGTTGAGCTTCGTGCCCGCGTGTGCGCCTACGGCGATGAAGACGGCCTGATAGTCCTCTCTGAGCTTGTCGAGCTCAATCTCTTCACCTATCCTGGCATTCGTCCTTATCTTCACCCCCAGTCGCTCTATGTAGCCTATCTCCTTGTTGAGGAGATCCTTTGGCAGGCGGTATTCTGGTATACCCACCCTGAGCATGCCTCCAGGTTCGGGTAAGGCCTCGAATATGGTCACGTCGTAGCCTTCGAGGGCAAGATCATGGGCTGCAGCTAGCCCTGCCGGACCGCTTCCGACGATGGCAACCGTCTTGCCGTTTCTCGTGATCTCAGGCACCTGGATAGTATCTATGTCGATCTCGTCGGTGATGAACCGCTTTAGCTCACGGATGGCTATGGGGTCATCCATCTGTCCCCTGTTGCATGCTTTCTCACAGGGGGCATAACATACGCGACCACAGACTATGGGCAGAGGGTTTGTCCTCCTCATCAGATCGTATGCTTCTCTTAATCTGCCTTCAGCAATCAGGGCAGCATAACCCTGGATGTTCATGTGGACAGGACAGGCGTCGCTGCAGGCAGCCTTACATGGCCTGTCTTCTCGCCTGTCAATGACGTAGGTGTTGGGCACCGATTGAAGAAATGGCGTGTAGATCGCCTTTCTCTCGACCAGATCGCGGTCATATTCGTTCCTCAAAATGACCGGGCATCCTTCGGCGCACACCCCGCACCCCGTGCATTTTGCTGCATCCACGAATCTTGCCTTCTTCTTGACGGACACGTTGAAGTTGCCCGGCCTTCCTTTGATGTCGAGAACCTCGGAATAAGTGAGAAGCTCGATATTCAGGTGTCTGCCGCATTCGAC
>JBLRXG010000207.1:0-2163 GCA_047920855.1 Dehalococcoidia bacterium
CGATCTCCAGCCACTTCTGGATGCGGTCTGGGGTCGTGCCCGTCTTGTCCTGCGTATCCCAGCAGAGCCTGCCGGCGGTCTCAATGAGCTTTTCGGCATCAGGAGTGACCTCGAGCAGCCTGACTTCTACGTCGTATTCGTCTGTCATCACCTGTGCACCGCAGAACAAAGGTCATTGGCGTCCCTGGAGGGATTCGAACCCACGACCCGCTGCTTAGAAGGCAGCCGCTCTATCCACTGAGCTACAGGGACGACCGCCCTTAGTATAACATATGGGTAAAGGATGATAAGAACAGGATGTGTTAGTCTTTTGTCGCGACCGCCTCTGCGTCCGACCTTCTGTCTCCGTCGCCCCTTGAGTCGGTTACATAAAAGCCCGGCCCCTTAAATAGAATCGGGACAGGGCAGAAGATGCGACGGGAGACACCCTTGCACTTCGGGCAGTCGGCCAGCGGCTGATCATGGAAGCTCTGCCTCAACTCGAATTGCAGCTCACAATCAAGACATCTGTATTGGTAAATAGGCATTCGCGCGCTCCTTCACTCTAATAGAGGTGTTGTCTGTTCCTACGGACTCTCTTCCTCTGGTGCTAGCTATTGAGAGTCCTGTTCCTCTGCTGCCTCCTCCTCGGAAGCCTCTGGATCAGGCATACTAGACTCTGAGACCTGCTCCTGTGATGCCTGAATCTCCAGGCTCTGTGTCTCCAGAACATGTCGGCCGGGAACCGCGGCTTCCACCTTGCTCTCTCTTGGGACAAACTCACCATCGAGGTTGACTGTTCCTAACTCAAAAGGCGGCCGGTGTGCCTGTAGCACGTGCTCATCCCAGCAGTATGCATGCACAAAGGCTCCGCAGGAACAGTTGAAGGCCACCCTGTCAAAGAGCAGGGGGTTTCCGCATACGGTACAGTTCATCAATACCTCCTGTGGTTGGCACTCTTTATATCGAAGTGCTAATTATAGCGTGAAGCAAGGGTTTCATCAAGCCTGTCAGATAAGCGCTCCACGGATCAGGCGAGAGCACCGAATGCACGGCAATGGGTCAACCCCACCGAGTCCACACAGGAGTCTGTCAGGGTGAGGCCGTCTAGTTCAGATTCCGCAGCCGGGGAACGAATGCTAAGGTCAGAGCCGACAGCAAGACCAGCACCATAGCGAAGCCACCGATGACCCACTGTACCGGTATCACCTCCGATAGCAGAGCGGCACCAAATCCGCCGAAACCTATCAGTCCGACCTCCATCATGAAGATGCTCATCACCCTTGCCCGGTACTCGTCGAGAGAGTAATCCTGGAGGACGGTTGTTGTCACCGCTATCAACCCGGTCTGTCCCAGTCCTGCCGCTACGAGCAAACCAAGCGAGAGATACCAGGAACTGGAAAAGGCGAACCCTATCAGCGCCAGGGCAAAACCCATCGCGCTGAGTATCAGCAGGAGGCCGCGCCTCCTGTCGGGCAGTGAAGCGAGGATCAGCGACCCGGCGATGGCACCGATACCGATGAAACTCATCATCATACCCAGTCCGCCTGCCCCAACCCCGAGTACGTCCACAGCTACAATGGGTATAAGCGTCCAGTAGGGCGTGGCAAGGACGATGGCGATGAGAGCATAGACCAGTACGAGGAGGATGGTAGTATCGTTACGAGCATAGTTGATGCCTTCCCTGATATCCGATAGGGCGCCCTGAGCGCCGAGGCCAGTCGGTTTGGTGCGTGGCAGGAAGGGGATAACCAGGGACGACGCGAGGTAGAGACCGGTTATCACATAATAGGCGGTGGTGACCTCGAACGATTCGATGACGAACCCTGCCAGCGCCGGCCCCAGAACCCTCATGCCGTTCATGGCCAGGGTATTAAGCGATACGGCATTGAGAAGCTGTTGGCCGCCTATGATTTCGTAGAGCATCACCTGTCGCGAGGGCATCATGAGAGACGAGACAGTTCCCTGGCAGGCAGCGGCCACTATCAGGATCCACCACGAGCCCGCACGTTCGCCACTCAAGTAGCCTGTGGCGAGGGCAATGGCAATACTCACGGAGATGACAGCCGACAGCATCTGGCCGACGAACAGCACGCGATTCTTCTGTATACGGTTGGCAATCACCCCTCCGAATAGCGAGAAGAAGAGCATCGGTCCGGCCACGGCCAGTGATTTCAACCCTAA
>JBLRXG010000208.1:0-2140 GCA_047920855.1 Dehalococcoidia bacterium
CAGCTCGCGGCGCTTGATGTTGGTACAAGAGACGTTCGGTATCTCGTCATCACGCATTCTCATTTCGACCATTGCGGAGCTGTGCCTTATCTCAAGAGGAGGTTTCCCGAAGCAGAGGTGGTCGCGTCAGCATATGCTGCGGAGGTGCTCGGTAAACCCAGGGTGATAGATGTGATTGCCAGTGCCAATAAGGAGAAGATAGATGCACTGGGGCTACAGAAGGAGTTCGAGGAGCTGGGCCTTGAATTCGGGGGGGTTGAAGTCGACAGGGTTGTGGGCGATGGAGATGCTGTAGATCTGGGCCAGGGGATCGAAGCTCATTTCATAGAGGCTCCAGGTCATAGTAAGTGCTCGATGGCGGTGTATGTTCCTGCGTTGCAGGCCGTGTTCCCTTCCGATGCGGCACCCTGTCCTCTGCCAGATGGCAAGGGATTGGTCGTTCCATCGCCTCAATACGACTTCCCCATGTATGTGAATTCACTGAGGACACTCTCTAAGTATGATGTGGAAATCTGCGCGTTCGAGCATCATGGAGTTCTCACTGGCGAACAGGCCAAGAATGCTCTGCAGCGGGGCCTGCAGCGTACAGAGAGATTCAGAAACCATCTGGTGAGGCAGCGTCAGGAGTTGGGCGATATCGAGAAAGTGGCACAGAAGATCGCCACTGAGATCAGGCGGAAGAACGAATTGCCCTTCCTGAGCCTGGAGCTTCAGGCCACAATCACGAAGATATCGGTTAGAAAGATACTCGGTGCTTAGTACCTTCGCCGCTTTCCGCCGCCGCCTCCGCCGCGCCCGTATGAGCCGCCGAAGCCGCCACCCCTGCCGTAACCTCCGCCACCCCTGCCGGTTTCGCCCCGGGGACGGGCCTCATTGATGCTCAGTGTGCGCTCTCCCAGTTGGGTACCATTCAGTTCGTTGATCGCAGTCTGAGCCTCGGACTTGACTGCCATTTCTACGAACCCGAAACCTCTGGAATCTCCACTATATCTGTCCTTGATGATGTTAACCGATGTGACCTGACCAAAGGCCTCAAATGCCTGCCGCAGTTCATCCTCGGTGGTCTCGCGGGATAGATTACCAACGTATATGTTCATGGCCTAAACCCCCTTTTTTCAATTGTGACTTGCCCCCTCAATCATCTTAGCTCGTCGCCAGGCAACGTGTCGATCAGTGCTGAACAAGTGCGGGCCCGATATGCCTGTTACCCCCTCCCGCCTGGTGTGCAGCAAACTAGGAACGGCCGTCCAGTCTGTGCCTGCCGAAGCAGTCACCGCAATAGACCGGCCTGCCCTCCCGAGGCTCGAACGGCACTTCACAGTCCTTGCCACACTCAACGCAGACTGCGGGATGCATCTCGCGGCTGGTCCTGGACCCGCCGAAGCTGTTGCGTTGAGCCCTCCTGGATTCGCGACAGGCAGGACAACGCTTGGGTTCATTGGCGTATCCTCTGTTGGTATAGAATTCCTGCTCATCGGTAGTGAAGGTGAACGTGTTGCCGCAATCGGAACATTGCAGCGATTTGTCCGTGAAACCCATTGGATGACCTCCTTTCCTTCAATACTTGGCTAGAGCTTCGGTCATCCAACGTATGCAGACTGGGGGTGGGAGAACTGTTACAGAGGCGCGATAACCCAAACTTATAACCACCGTTTCAAGTATAAAGAAGGGCCTGGGAAATTGCAACTGCTGTCAACAGCCGTACGGCTAGGCGTGCGGGTTCAGGCAGCGCTGCAGGATCCGCTATATCCGAAACTCTATTATGTCGCCATCCTGGACCGTATGCGTCTTGCTCACCCGCTGCCCGTCATACTTCCCCGAGCCCCAGATGACTGCGTACTTGAGGTTCTCACGGAAGTCCTTATGGAGGCTCTCAGCGGCCTCTTCGACTGTGCTACCTTTCTCCAGTATCATGGGATCCGACATGTCAGCCTTGTCGCCCGGCGTCTTGGTATAGACCCTGATGATGCTCAGTTCGTTAAAGACGGCCCTTTTGAACCCGTCGAGGCCGTGGCCTTCCTTTGCCGAGATCGAGAGAATGGAGAACACGCGCGAGTATCGTGCGGTCAGCAGCTTAAGGTTTCTTCCGGAATCAGGCAGGTCGCTCTTGTTGCCCACTATGAACATCTTCCTCGGATAG
>JBLRXG010000209.1:0-2122 GCA_047920855.1 Dehalococcoidia bacterium
ATCCACATCCACATGTACCGTTCGTACGCTCGGTTCCCCAACTCCGAATAGAACGCAACGGAAAACAGGGATAGAGCCACTATGAGCAGGCCGACCAGGGCGGCAAGAGAGGTATCTACCCATATGTTGAGTATTGCCGCAGTCGCGATTCCGCCTCCGCTCCCCGATATCAAGGTGACAAGCACTGAGGTGCTCAGTAGCTTCCCGCTCTCCTCCTTAGGATGATAGGTGGCTATCATGGTGCCCAGGCCGAGACCACAGAGGGCGGAGACGAGTGTGGCTATGGACACTAACCATGCGATATGACCGTATGCTACCGGATGGAGCATGGCGGCCAGGATCAACCAGAGAGAGGTTCCAAGGACAGTGGCTACAGTCTGCGCAATCCAGACATGCCTGAAGCCCTTTCCCGGTCGGTTGGTCGCTTGCTCCATCGCTGTGCTTCGGTGGCAGGTGTCTCTCAGACGGCGCAGCCTATTGCTCCAGCCGGGCTTCTTACAGAACAGAGGGCACGCCTGGCCATGCCGTGTCGGCCTGTATGATTCTCAGACATGAACTGGACGATCAGGCAGCCACTCCCTTCACATGTGGGCCTGGACTAAGGCTGTGCCGGCAAGTCGATGGGAATCTATACGAGACCTCTTGCTGCAGTAGAGGAATGCTATGCCTGTTCTTCTCTCAGGGCCCGCCGTGAGACTACGCCAGTCTCTGTCCTGGGCAGCTCGCCTCTGAATTCGACGATCTTAGGCACCTTGTAGTGAGCCAGTCTCTCTGCGCAGTAGGCCGCTATCTCCTGTTGGGATGCCTTTCCTCTTGCCTCAGTCTCCAGAACAACGATTGCCTTGACTCTTTCGCCGACATCCGGGTCCGGAACCCCTACGACGACTGCTTCCTTGATCTGAGGATGACCGGAGAGAACTTCCTCGACCTCTCTGGCGAATATAGCCAGCCCTTTGTACTTGATCATGTGGCGCTTCCTGTCGTAGAAGTGAAAGTAACCCTCCTCATCCATTCTGGCCAGATCACAGGTCCGAAGCCAGGTGTCCCCATCGATCTGCACGAAGGACGTACATGTTTCGTCTGCATTCCCCCAGTAGCCCATCGCCAATTGCGGTCCTCGGACAATGAGTTCGCCTGTCTCACCGACAGGAAGGAAGCTGGTTCCTTCAGGGTCGACTACAGCCGCTACGGTGTTGGGCAAAGGTACGCCGAACGAACCTGCCTTGGGCCTGCCATATGGATTGACGATACCCACCGACGTGGTCTCGGTCATCCCCCAACCGTCGTGGATTATCCCGCCGGTCAGCTTCTCCCAGGCTTTCGCGAGGTCATCGGGCAGAACATCCGCGCCTGACACCTGGAGTTTCACCCCCTTCCAGTCTATCTTGCCGGTACGGTGATAGTCCCTGAGATAGGCGTATAGGGTCGGAACGCCGTAGAATACGGTTGCCTTGTGGTTGCCTACCGCATCAAGTATCTCGTCTAGATCAAGAGTTGCGAATATGACAAGTGTATGCCCGTCGGCCAGCCCTCCGAACATAACTACCGACTGGCCGTATATGTGGCAGAACGGCAGGTCGGCGATGATGGTCTCCTGTCCCCGCCGAACGACATCGCCCCAAAAACTGCCTAGCAGAAGCCGAGCGGAGCTGAGATTGTAGTGGGTTATCATGGCGCCCTTTGGCGATCCGGTTGTTCCCCCCGTGTAGGTGAGAGTCCCCAGATCTTGTCTCGGGTTGAACTCGATCTGTGGCGGATCAGCCGGGTATTTCTTGATCAGGTCCTGGAAGCGGTAGAATCCATCCTTCTGAAAGAGCTCGGGTGGTGGAGGTGTCATCTTCTGATACATGGAGCGGGTCAGGTTGCTCCCGAGAAAGCGCTTCATCCTGGGCAGGTATTCAGCGGCTCCTGTGAGGATCACAGCATCCAGGCTGCACTTGGCTCTCTCAACGTTCTGGTAGAGAATATCCTGGCAGACGATGACTCTGGCTCCGCTGTCCTCTATCTGGTACTTTATCTCGGGTGTGACATAGAGGGGGCTGATGGCAGTCACAATTGCTCCGGCCTTAAGAGCACCGATGTAGGCTATTATGAACTGCGGCGAGTTAAGAAGCAGAAGTGC
>JBLRXG010000210.1:0-2121 GCA_047920855.1 Dehalococcoidia bacterium
ATATGTTGTGTCCCAGACCGCCGAATGCCTCCTTGACTATTGCGACAGCGAATACCGCGCCCGCAGCCGCCATCCATAGTGGTACCGTTGGAGGCAGGATCAGCCCGAGGAGAATGCCCGTGACCACAGCGCTACCATCCATCACAAAGGCACGGCCTCGCATCTTCCTGCAAAGGTACTCAGTGAGCAGGGCTGCTCCTACGCATACGCTGAGTACCGATAGGGCACGATAGCCGAAGAAGTAGATAGCAGTTCCCGTAGGAAACACGAGGGCGAGCACCACGAGGTGCATAATCCTGTTCACCGAAGGGCCCCTCCACAGATGCGGACTCGGTGAGACCAGAAACTCCTTGTTGGGGATCATCTCCTGGCAGCCCTCTTGGCCAGTTCTCTCTTTGCCACCTTTATGTGCTGCACTATCGGTATATTCGCCGGGCATGCATAGGCGCATACCCCGCACTCAAAGCAATTATCGATGTAAGCCTCTTTGCATTCATCATAGCGACCGGCCTTGGCGCACCTGGCCAGCAATGTGGGCATAAGTTGCATGGGGCAGACCTCTATACATCTGCCGCATCTTATGCAGTTCTGCTCCGCCACCGAATAATCTTCCTTGATCACCAGGCTGTTTGTGCCCTTAACGGTAGGGAAATCAAGGTCGAACTGCGCGAATCCCATCATCGGTCCGCCGAGGATGACCTTGTTGGCCTTGCCCACCGTTCCGCCGCAGAACTCTATGAGGGTTCTCAGCGGAGTGCCGAATCTCACCAGAAGATTCTTCGGATCTCTGACGGCGCCGGTCACGGTTATCACCCTTTCGATAAGGGGTTTTCCCTCGACAACGGCTTCGTGAATAGCGTGGGCGGTGCCCACATTGTGGATGACTACGCCGACATCAAGAGGAAGTCCCCCGATGGGAACCTCTCTGCCCAGCAGCAGTTTGGTCAGGATCCTCTCGGCGCCCATGGGGTATTTAGACTCCAGCGGAACTATCTTTACGTCATTCCCAATCCCCATAGACACTATCAGCTCTTCCATGTGCGCTATGGCATCTTCCTTGTTGTCCTCGATGGCAATGTAGGCGAGTCGCGGAGAAAGCAGTCTTCTTATGATGTTGAGTCCGGACAGAACCTTCTCTCCATACTCCAGCATGACTCTGTGGTCTGAGGTGGCATATGGTTCACACTCACAACCGTTCAGGATTATCGTGTCTATCTTGGCATCCTTGGGAGGCGCCAGTTTGATGTGCGAGGGAAAGGCGGCTCCTCCCAGCCCGACGAGTCCCGCCTGCCTTATCCTTTTGAGAACGTCCTCCGCTGGCAGATCCTCGGCCCTCTCGGCCGGCTCCAACTCCACCCATTCATCGGTTCCGTCGGAGGTTACTATCAGAGCCTCTACCGGCTGGGCCGTCGGAGGGTTAATCACCATCGTGGTTCCCGTGATCTCGCCGGATAC
Source organism: Dehalococcoidia bacterium (assembly GCA_047920855.1). Taxonomy (GTDB): domain Bacteria; phylum Chloroflexota; class Dehalococcoidia; order GIF9; family AB-539-J10; genus RBG-13-51-36. The sequence continues at coordinate 1,456 of JBLRXG010000210.1, forward strand.
GGTAGCGTGAACGGGTGCGCTAACGAACTTGTCTGAATCCCCTATTTTCTGGCCGGTTAGTACTCTGTCCCCTCTTCTGACCAGGGCTTCGCCTGGCGCTCCCGGGTTCTGATGTAGTGAGATGATGGCCTTCTCTGGCAACGGTGCCCGCTCGATCGGTTTCTGGGCTGTAAGCTTACGCTCCGGCACCTTCACCCCATGAGGTGAGCTCTTCTTCCTGAGGATGATTCCTGACCTGTTCATCGCTGGTGCCGATTCAGTGTTCTGCTAGTGACGGGTTTCGAGCAAGCCACCGGTCACTGCCGGCTATGCGCCAATGATCGCGGTAGCCGCAGTTCTTCAGGGCAGGTAGGATTGTTGCTGATAGCGAAGCAGGTACCGGTCAACCGGGCAACCGCCCCGGTGGTCAGAAAACTCATGCTTTGTCGGCAACACTGCCATTCTTGTGATGGGGATTCCGGTTCAGAACTGGCTACGTCGATGTTGCAGCACTGTCTTCCCGTGATTCCAAACATGCAGGGATGATTATATATTACTATGCACCCGCAATGTCAAGAGTCCGCATTCACTCACTTAGAATGTTACCGGAGGTGGTATGGTTCACTCATGTGAAAATGTTACTGAGGAGGGCCATGCCGAGCGATGAAAGGATGAGTATAGACGAGA
>JBLRXG010000211.1:0-2120 GCA_047920855.1 Dehalococcoidia bacterium
CCCATCGACGAGGCTGACCGCTCGCGGTTCTATTATCGACGGCGATCGTATCAGCCTTCTTCATTGTTGTGAACCCCCAGATATACTGTGAAGGTCGTTCCCTTGCCAACTTCGCTCTGAACAGTAACCTTGCCGTTGTGCCTCTCAACTATACCGTACACAACAGCCACCCCCAATCCAACACCTTTGCCCTTCTCCTTGGTCGTGAAGAACGGCGTGCCTAGCTTGTGGAGGTGCTCCTTCGGTATGCCGCAGCCCGTATCCTCAACATCAACCCTCACCTTCCCGTTCTCAGCCGACGTGCGCAGTGTCAGAGTCCCTCCTTCCGGCATGGCCTGGATGGCATTCAGCATCAGGTTGGTGAACACCTGCTGAAGTTGATCGAAGTCGGCCATGACCTTAGGCAGAGGAGAGGTGAACTCCTTCACGACCTCGACGTTCTGCAACTGAGCCTGGTGTCCCACCATTGACAGGACCTGCTCCAGGACCTGGTTGGTGTCCACCAGCCTCAACATGGGATCTGTCTGGCGGGCAAAATCAAGAAGGTTGCGGATGATCCTTGAGCAGCGACTGACCTCCGATTCCATTTTGGAGAGTTGGTCAAGAGCCTCCTCTTTCTTCAAGGTGTCTCCTGTCACCTTCTTAGACAGCAACTTGGTATAAACGAGAACGCCGGCAAGAGGATTGTTGATCTCGTGGGCGATCGACGCCGCCATCTGTCCCAGCGAGGTCATCTTCTCGATCCTGATTAGTTCGTCCTGGGTGCCCTGTAGTCTCTCAACCAGATGGGGCCAGCACATTTCATTTTCGGCCACCCCCTGACAGACAGCCGTCGCTAGCTCGCGACAGGAGCTGTAGCCACACGCACCGCAGTTGAGCTGGTCATCATCCCTCAGCTTGTTGATCTGACTCAGAACCCTGCTGATCTCCTTCTCATCGGGTTCGGGCAGAACGGTGTGCCGGTCGGTGAACTTGCGACTGAGGTCGATGCCGTCGTAGTGCTTTAAGTCGCTCTCCGTTCGACCGGTATCTATCTCATCACCGGCATAGTCGACAATCAGCCTTCTCCGCTCGAAAAGACTGAGTTCGTTATCTATGGCCGGTCCGTCTATGCAGCCCTGGCAGAAGAACACGTCAAGAAACCTCGTCCTGGCCCTGCCCTCCACAAACTCCCTGAGGCATCCGATCGCTCGATCAATGCCTTCTGCGACAACGATGTCGCTCGACAGTATATCTGCAGAGATGCCTGCTACCTTGAGCAGCCCTCCGGGCACGGGCCACAGGCGACCCAGGCTCGGCCTGGGACCGGAGATCTCGCCATCCTCTTCCAGGGCCGGATCGATGCCAGAGGTCTTAAGCATATCGCTGAGCTCGGGGAAGGTCAGAACAGCATCGACAACCCCTCCGACCATCTCGTCCGTACTCTCGGTCTTCTTGGCAACGCAGGGGCCGATGAAGACCACTTTGGCATCAGGGTTGTACTGCCACTTGATGACCCTGCCCATAGCTACCGCTGGTGACACTATTGGTGCGAGGTTCTCAATCAACTCGGGATGGAACTTCTCGATGAAGGAGACCATGGCGGGGCAGGTAGATGAGAGAACAGGCCTGGCTTCATTGCTCTTTAACAGTTTCTCATACTCACGACAGACCAGTTCAGCACCAAAGGCCGCCTCCATTACTTCACTGAATCCCATCTTCTTCAGAGCAGAGGCCATCTGTCTCGGCCTGATATCAGGAAAGGCAGCGGGCAATGAAGAGGACAATAGTGCAATGACCGGCGACGGCTGTCTCAGCAGCTGCCGGACCAAATCCACTTCGCTTCTGGTCTGTTTGGCCCCCGCAGCACATATGTTGATGCAATAACCGCAGGCAACGCAGCGCTCCTCCATGACTCCTGCTATACCGTCCTTCACCCTGATCGCCTTTGCCGGACAGCTGCGAATACAGGCATAGCATCCCCTGCATCTCTCCTCTATCGTGAAGATGAAACTCATTCTTGCTCCTCCGATCGTACGTTACTCGTGTGTGCTTCTCCTCTTGCGCGCTGGAGGAGTTCTCAGTTCCTGCCTGAGACCTGCCACAGAGCGACGCGAGATGGACACGCCATAGTCGCTTTG
>JBLRXG010000212.1:0-2079 GCA_047920855.1 Dehalococcoidia bacterium
GGATGATGTAGATGCCGGCGATGACATCGTCAGCACCGCCACCGTTACGGCCGACCAGGGCGTGACAGCCAGCGACAGCACGACCATCACAGTGGATGCACCTGAGGCACCCGTTGCCGCCGTAACCATCTCCCCTTGCGACCAGAGTGACCGGGGCTGGTCCGGAGAGCACGTCACGTACGAGTTCACCGTGCAGAATACCGGCGACGAGCAGGACACTTATGATCTTGCCGTGTCTTCCGATTGGGCTTCGTCGGTAACGCCACAGACCCTAACGTTGGAGCCTGAGGCCTCTGCCGCCGTCACGGTAACGCACAGCGTTCCCGATGGTGTTGCGTCCGGTGACTTTGACGCAGGTACCGTTCATGTCCTGTCGGCCGGAACCGGAGCACATGCCTCTGCCACCTTTACAACCACAGCCCGGGTCTCCAAAGTGGAGATTACCCCCGGCAAACAGACGGCAACTGCTCCTCCCGGGGCCACTGCTGAGTATACCTACACGGTCGCCAACCCGGGAACCGAGGATGAGGTGTACAGTCTCGCGATCAGCGCTAACTGGGAAGCCTCACTGAGCACGACGTCTGTCACGGTGCACGCGGGAGGATCGGTTCAGGTGGCGGTAACACATGTAGTACCCGCAGACTCCACCGGTGGAGACATAGACGGCGGCGTTCTCATAGCAGCCTGTGAGAGGGCTTCTGCGGAGGCAACCTTCACCACTGCTGTGGAAGAGGCGCAGGAACCAGGCCCTCCGGTTGTCGACCTCTTCCAGGTAAACAACAGCAGCAATCCCGCCTGGGCGCGCGCAACTCTGGACTGGGCTGTTTCCGATCCAGACGGCGATCTGGCCACAGTTGAGGTCTTGATGGTTATCAATGGCAGCGTAGTGGACTCAGCGACCTACTCCGTGTCGGGCTATGAGGCCAGCGGAAGCTGTGAACTCCGCCACCGCAGCCGCCGCGGCACAGCTTTCGATGTGGTCATAATCGTTACCGACTCTCTCGGCAATACCGACTCTAAGACCGTTTCACTTTCCTCCTAGGGCAGAACATCGCTGTGCGCCCCTGAGCAGGGCGCCGGCGAATGGCCCAACCACCTGAACAGGGCTCCTGGAGTTCCCCGAACCCCAGGAGCCCTCTCTTTACGCCGGTACTCCATGTCTCATTCCGCCATTGCCGGACCCCGATCGAATCGCGAGTCCCGGCCTGTCGGGCCGTGGCAATCTCGCACCCTCTCTTGTCATCGCGAGTCCCGGCCTGTCGGGGCGCGGCAATCTCGCACCCTTTCCTGTCATCGCGAGTCCCGACCTGATCGGGACGTGGCGATCTCGTCGTTCTGAGACCAGACTGCTTCTTCGCCTACGTCTCCTCGCAGACACAGGAGCAGCCATCAGCGGTCAGCGAGATAGCGATCAGCGATCAGCTTTCGGCGGGCAGGGGGCAAGACCGTCTCGAGGCACAGAATGTCCTGCGTGAGGGCTGGAGCTACTTCCCGGGCGGCCGTATCTCCAGGCGCTTACAGATCTTCTCTACCAGGCGATTATCGATTTCGACATGCCGGGGAACCGCCTCCACAGCACCGTTGACGGGGTTCTGATAGAGAGAGTGCCGTGTGCCTTCTCGTTTGAGAATGCATCCATGGAACCGTAGGTGGCGAAGAAAGCTGTGCCGCTTCACTCAATAACCACGGTCTCCCGAATAGCATCGTCGGGGACTCCCCGAAGGGCATCGTGTAATCTATCCTGAAGAATGAGCCTGACAGCTTCGGTCAAGCTTTCCCGGCACTCGGTTATCGTTTCACCCTGGCCGTTTGCTCCAGGGACCTCGGGGCAGTATCCGATGTAGTACTTCTCGCCTTTTTCATAGATGGCGGTAAACCGCGCCTGCATCGTTACTCCCTCCTCCTTGAGTTGAGTCTCTAGCACCTGTTGTGATAACTATACCATAATACAGTCTCTGTTTGCCCCCGGGAGCCACAAGGCGGTGGGCGTCAGCAGTCAGCAATCAGCGGTCAGCAGGGGGCCGTGGCGATCCCGTGATCCTGAGACGAGACTGCTTCGTCGCCTACGGGTCCTCGCAG
>JBLRXG010000213.1:0-2053 GCA_047920855.1 Dehalococcoidia bacterium
CTATCGCTTGCCCTATGCGGTCTGGCGGGCATCTCAGAGAGAAGGACCGAGCGACTGCTCAACGAGAAGCTATCTGGCTTGCCTCCGTTTCTGGCAAAGGGTGGAGGCCTAAATACCGGACTGATGATCGCCCAGTATACGGCAGCAGCGCTGGTATCGGAGAACAAGACGCTTGCCCATCCGGCCTCGGTGGATTCAGTGTCTGTCTCAGCGGGTCAGGAGGACTTCGTCAGTATGGGGGCCTGGGCTGTGAGGAAGGCCTGGCAGATCCTCACCAACACAGAATACGTGATAGCTATCGAGGCCCTCTGTGCTGCCCAGGCCGCCGAACCGCAGGAGGACAGAGTCCTATCGGAGGAGATCGAGATGACCCGTAGGCTCATTAGCGAGGGAGGCTTATTGGACTATGAGACGAATAGTTGAGTGCATTCCGAATTTCAGCGAAGGTCGTGACAGATCTAGGATCGAGTCGATCGTCCGGGCGATTGAGGCGGTGCCCGGAGTGAAGGTACTGGATGTCGATGTAAGCGCGTCCTACAACCGCTCGGTTGTAACCTTTGTCGGAGCGCCCCAGGAAGTGAAGGAGGGTGCGTTGGCCGGAATCTCCAGGGCAGTCGAGGTAATAGACATGTCCCAACACAAGGGTGAGCATCCACGGCTTGGAGCGTGCGACGTTTGCCCATTCGTGCCTATTGGGAACACCGCAATGGCCGACTGCATAGCGGCGGCGGAAGAGCTTGGCTCAGAGGTGGCCGACAGACTGAGCCTTCCCGTCTATCTCTATGGAGAAGCCGCCAGGTCTCCGGAGAGGAGGAACCTGTCCCGGATCAGGGCTGGCCAGTATGAAGGCCTAGAGGAGAAGCTGCAGGACCCGGCGTGGGAGCCTGACTTCGGCCCTACCGCCTTCAGCAGGAGATCTGGAGCCGTGGTGATCGGGGCGAGAGAGTTCCTGATTGCCTATAATGTTAACTTGAAAGCGGGGAGCAAGAAGGCGGTCGACATAATATCCGGCCGCATCAGGGAGTCGGGCTGGACCGAGGTGTTGGATGATGGAACAAAGGTGCGTCATCCCGGAGCTTTCCGCGAGGTGAAGGCACTGGGAGTCTACCTCGATGATCTCGGGGTCTACCAGGTGTCTACGAACCTCACCAACTACAGGATAACCCCTCCTCACGAGGTCTTTGAGATGGTGAAGAGACTGTCTCAAGGTGTGGGGGAGGTGTTCGGGTCCGAGATAGTGGGCCTGGTGCCCAGAGAGGCCATCCTGGCAGCAGGGAGGTTTTACTCGCCGGCAGAGCAGTCGGAGAGCGGCCTGGTTGCTTCGGCCATAGACGACCTCGGACTCAACTCTCTCAAGGAGTTCAACCCGCGTACGAAGATCATCGAATACCTGATCGAGGAGGATTAGCGATGCTGCATGAGATCTCCATAGAGGATTTCCTGGATAAACTGGCCTCTCGAAAACCGGTTCCCGGAGGAGGATCTGTTGCAGCACTGTCCGGGGCTCTGGCTGCGGGTCTCGTCGCCATGGCGGCCGAGTACTCCACGGACAGAGAAACGGCCGACAAAGCGAGAGGGCTCGCCAGGGATCTAATGGGCCTGATCGACAGGGATGCCAGGGCGTTTGCGGCAGGCGACTTGAAGGAGGCGACGGAGGTTCCGCTTCAGACGGCAAGGTGGTCCTACGAGGTTCTCAAGCTGGCAGGAACGTTGCTCGAGGACTGCAATCCCAGACTCGTCACCGATGTAGGTGTCGCAGCCAAGATGGCAGAGGCCGCCTTGGAAGGCGCTCTGCTGAATGTTCAAGTGAATCTTATCTCGGTGAAGGATGAGGAATATAGGAGGGAGATGCTTGAGGCTGCCGATGAGCTCCGTTCCACAGGCCGTAGATCGAGAGCCGTGTTGAGGCAGGTTCACGCTCGTCTTCACTGACATGGGCTCTTTCCTTGTGGAGCATTCTCGGGAAGAGCGTACGATTCGATAACGAACGTCGACGGAGGTATGAGATGCAGCCGATCTACAACAGCAAGGGCAGCAGCCTGGAGTGCAGGAA
>JBLRXG010000214.1:0-1982 GCA_047920855.1 Dehalococcoidia bacterium
CTATCCCGTTCTCACCGGCATAGTAAGGGGAAACGAGGCCAGAGAGCGCATCTACGATAAGTGGTCGGATTTCATTGTCGATGGCCGGGGATGCAAGTGCGTGGTGGAGGAACCCTGGTGGATAACGGTGGCGGAGACCTGCGAACTCGTCCTGGCACTGACCCGTATCGACGAGAACCACAGGGCAAGGCTCCTCCTCGACTGGGCACTGGAACTCAAAGATGACGACGGGCGCTTCTGGACGGGCATGAAGATGCCCGAGGAGGAGATCTGGCCCCCGGAGGAGAAACCGACCTGGGTCTCAGCGGCAATGATCATCGCCTTGAGCAGCCAGCTTGAGATCGCGAACCCTGAAGCTACCCGGAGCAGGGTTTTCACCAGGTTTCCGTGAGAGGCTGGCTTGGTCCGAATCAACGACTTCTGGCGCCGCACAGTGGGTCTAAAGTCCCCACCACCCGAGTTTGTAGGCTACGATAACCTCATTGCTTTCATTACGAGAGAGGGCCTGATGCAGATGGAAGGTGACCTCATAGAAATCGGAGCCTACATGGGCGGTGGCACCGTGAAGCTGGCAAGACTGGCAGCCAGACATGGTAAGACGGTGTATGTCATCGACACCTTCGATCCTGACATGGACACAACGGTGAGCAAGAGCGCAGTGCCGGCGGCCGAGGTCTACCGGGCCTTTCTCAAAGGGCGATCCATGTGGGAGGTATACAGAGAGGCGACGAGGCGTCTTCCCAACATCGTCACGATCATAGAGGACTCCAGAGAGGTGGTGTTGGATGAGGAAGCAAGATTCGTCTTCGCCTTCGTCGATGGTTGTCACCAGAAGTCCTGTGTGAAGAGCGATTTCCGCCTCATCTGGCCACACCTGGTATCGGGAGGCATCATAGGCTTCCACGATTACAGATATGACGACTGGCCGGAGGTGACAGAGGCGCTCGACGATCTAATGCATGAGCACAGGTATGACATACGCGATAAGCACGAGATAGTCGGAAGCTACGGCATATCCTCTATGCTGTTGACGAAGAAGTAGGATTCGCCCTGGGCACGCACCTTATCACGATGACATTGCTGAGCGACGGCAAGTGCCTGGCCAACCCGTCCAGAGCCCTCAGCGAAAGAGAACAGACCTTCTGCGGCAATCGGTCAAGCAGCGAACTCCAGCCAGGCAGCCCGACCAGCAACGATATGCCCACGGCACGCTCTATCGTGAAGTGAGGTAACACCAGCCGCTTAAGGGTGCCGTAATCCAGCCTGATCGTATGATCATCGGGAATCTGCCAGAAGTGACCGTCGTTAGTATTGTCCCTGCTCAAAGCACGCATCAGCCAGAACAGCCGTCTTCCGGCCCTGAATCCGAGGCTCTCGAAGTTGGCAGTGGCGATTACCGCCCTCCCCTGCGGTTTGAGCACCCGGGCCATTTCGGCGATCGCCCGGTCGGGATGGCAGAAGTGATCCAGAGCTCCCTTGCAGAGTATCTTGTCGAACGAGTTCGTCTTGAACGGCAGGTGTGCACTTACTCCACGGGCGAGGTTAACCGAAGCACCGTTCTGGGAGATATGCTGTCGGGCGTGCGATATCATCCTCCCCGATGGTTCGAGTCCTGAGCATAGCCCACCTTTGCCGGCCAGCTCTATGGCATCAACCGCCCTGCCACATCCGATATCGAGCACAAGTTCCCTCTCCGCTACACCCACGGCCGCGACTGTGACATCGGTCATCCTTCTGAAGAGATGAGCTATGTCCGGGTAGACCTTCGGGGGAAGCACATGGTCATCGTCCCAATCAAGATCGACCCTTCCATCACTGTGGTGCACAGCACCCGGACAGAACCGGTCGGGCAGGTCAGGGAGAGTCCGATCTATTTCATGCTGGCTGGTGTCCAGGTTCACAACTGAGATCCCATTGTAGTTGATCGTCGCTAACAGGTCAATCGCCACGAACGAAGCGGGTTCGTGGCTGTACCTTCACGG
>JBLRXG010000215.1:0-1982 GCA_047920855.1 Dehalococcoidia bacterium
ACCTGCTAGTCGAGCTTGGCATCGAGGGCATTCTGGAGCGTATTGTTGTACCGAGGGTGACCAGCGCGTTTGCTCCTGAGATCCTTAGCTACTTTCAGCGATGCTGGGACCATGGGCAGAATCCAGACCTGAAGTACCTCATAGAACACCGGCTTTATCGAAGGCGCGCATTCACAGACGGCAAGGAGTATGAGGGCGCCGGGTTCCAATGCGATGTTACAGGACTTGGGAGAGCATTCCGAGTAGTTGGGTATAAGGACCAGGCCCAGCTCTTTGTTCAGATAGATACCCAGCACAATTTCGTGGAGCGCTGGACTGTCTTCGCCGGGCTGTGGTTTGAGGAAATTGAACCTTTGTTCGGCGCGGCGCGCAGAGATGCCGGCGAGGGCATCAGCGGTTGATGGGTCCCAGAACCTGCTACGACCTTGTAACCGGTGCAGCGTAGCCACCGGTCTCCGGTCAGGCTTAGGCGGAACGAGGTGTCGTAATGGCCAAGGTGCTGTGTGAAGTCGACTCAGTCAGGGTCGCTGCTGCCTGTCCCGACAAGCTCACTCTCATTCTCAAGCAGAAGGAGAGCCCAAGTTCTTACCTGCCGATGTGGATAAGCCAGCATGAGGGCCAGACCTTGGCGAACGTGCTTAACCGACGACCCGATAGTGACGGAGAACTGGATCTCTTTCTGATCCGGAACGAGATTACGTACTCTGACGTCAAACGTGTCACGGTGGATTTGGAGGGCAGTTCGTTCCGCGCGCGGGTACTTCTTTCGCGGCACCGAGAACACTGCGGAGTCGGCTGCCCGATCGGCTTGGGCCTCGCACTGGCTGTAAGGGCTAACGCTCCCATTCTGGTCGATGCAGCAGTCTTCGACAACGCAGGCGTTCATTTGGAGTAGATGGCACGTGAGACTACGATGATCGCTGCTTCATGAGGGCGGGTTGCGAAGGCAATGGTTTACATTCAGATTCACCGCTCGAGAGGAGATACGATCGAATAGGAGAAGAGAAGATGAGAGCAGCGTTGTATGCACGAGTGAGTTCGGAGGAACAGGTAGAGGGCTACAGTATCGATGCTCAGAGGCGAGCCTTCCAGACGCTGGTTGAAAGCCGAGGGTGGACTGCCTATCGAGAGTATGTTGACGAGGGGAAATCGGCGAGAGTCGACAATGTCAACAAGCGCCCGTCATTCAGGGAGATGATCAGTGACGCGCTGGCGGGGGAGTTCGATGTCCTAGTAGTCCACAAGCTTGACCGCTTCTCTCGGAATCTCCGTATAACTCTGGAGTACTTCGATAAGCTACTGAAGGTAGGGGTGGTCTTTGTATCTATCAATGAGCAGATGGACTTCACGTCGCCGTCAGGCAAGGTACATCTGGCTCTGCTCGGGGCATTCGCCCAATACTACTCAGACAATCTGAGCCAAGAAACCAAGAAGGGGTGGCACGAACGGAGAGCGCAGGGGCTTTACTGCGGACTCCTTCCTTTCGGAGCTATCAAGGGACAGAGTGGTGTACCTGAACCGCATCCGGACACATATTCGGGCTTGGTGTTGGCTTTCGAGTTAGCAGCGCAAGGCAAGAGTGATAGGGAGGTCGCCATGGACCTCAACAGAGACGGATACCGCACCGCTGGCAATCAAGGTAACAGGCCATTCTCCAAAGACACGGTGAGAGGCATTCTCACCAACAGGTTCTACCTCGGCTATTTGCCCGATGGCAACGGAGGATGGATAAAGGCGAAACATGACCCATTTGTTGATGAAGAACTGTGGGATCAGGCACAGGAAATGCGTAAGCGAAATGCCACCTCGACCCACACCAGCTGCCCGGGTGGAAAGAGCGTCTGCTCATTGAGCGGCATTACCTATTGCTGGCACTGCAAGGGCAGAATACATGTGAGCTTCGTCAAGCGAGGCAGACCGAGACTGGGCTGCTACAACCGCTTAAAAGGATGGGACTGCCCTCAGAAATCGGCTGTTCTGGA
>JBLRXG010000216.1:0-1958 GCA_047920855.1 Dehalococcoidia bacterium
CCTGCCATGCGGTGGCCACGTCATGTCCGCCTTCGTAACGCAGAAGCCCCAGGTGGGGGGTCCGGCCCATCAGCACCAGTTCGAAGGCGGTGAACGTCCCGGGCAGAACCGGGCTCTGCGGCACTGTCGCAACAAGGCGGGCCAGTTCATTGGGCCTGATAGTCATGATGTCACGACCGTCGATCGAGATCCGGCCCGAAAACAGGTCTGCCACCTTCGTCATCGCCTTGATCAGGGTCGACTTGCCCGAGCCGTTGGGACCGACCAGAGCCAGCATGTGGCCGGGACCGACCTCCAGGTTGACGTTCTGCACGACGGCCTTGTTGTTGTAGCCTACGCTTACATCGTCGAGTTGAATCATGGCGTTCGTTCCCTTTAGAAAAAGGCAAGCCCCTTTCTCTTCCGCAGCAGATAGAGAAAGAAGGGCGCTCCACAGAAGGCTGTGATCACTCCTACCGGAATCCCGGCAGGAGAGACAATCGTTCGGGCCAGGGTATCCGCCAGTATGAGAAAGATCGCTCCCACCAGCATAGATAGAGGAAGCAGGAATCGGTGGTCGGGGCCCCAGACGAGCCTCACTGCATGGGGCACGATGATGCCCACGAATCCGATAAGCCCGGTGAAGCAGATCGCCGCCGAAGTTGTGAGGGTGGCGGCGCCCAGTAGTATCAGCTTGACCCTCTCCACGTTGATACCCAGTTGTTGTGCCTGCTCTTCGTCGAGCTGCATCACATTTAGCGGCCGTGCGTGAATCCAGATGATGACGAATCCCGCCAGGACGGCGGGAAGGACCACCCATACCTCCGACCACTTAGTGAAGTGGAGCCCGCCCAATAGCCAGAACACAAGCCCCTGCAGTTGTTCACCGGCGATGGTCATAAGATACGATGTGATGGAGGCTAGAAAAGAGCCCAGGGCAACTCCGGCCAGGATCAGGGTGGTGGTGGGCATGGTCTTGCCCACCCGGCCGAGCAAATACACTACGGTGACTGCACCGACGCCACCGATGAAGGCAAACAGCGGCACAGCCCCGAAAGCAACCCACGTCAGTGTAAAGGGAATGAGCATGGCAACTGTAGCTCCCAGTCCGGCTCCGGAGGCCACTCCCAGGAGATAAGGATCGGCCAGCGGATTGCGGAAGAGGCCCTGATAGGTGGCTCCGGCCACCGCCAGGGCTGCCCCTACCAGACCCGCAAGGATGATCCGGGGCAGCCTGATATCAAGGATTATCATGCGCAGGCTCTCCATCGTCAGGGTACCTCCCGGAACATCGGGGACAGACGGCGTCATGTTAACGAAGGGCAACTGGGAGACCATCACCTCGAAGGCGGTAGCAAGAGGTATGGGAACGCTGCCCACCGCAGTGGCAAACAGGATGACCAGGATCAGCAGTCCGGCAAGCAGAAGCATGGAGTAGACTTTGCTTCTGCGTCGGATCCCGACTCCCGCTGGATAGCGGACAACGGGGTCGTTGAACGCCTCCGATACAGTACGTGCCATTCCCGAAGCTCCGCTAGTATTCGATGCCCTCCCTGCTCTGTATACCCTGGCTGTAAGGATGCTTGATCTCCCTCACCTCGCTCACCAGATCTGCTTTCTCCATGATCCTCTGGGGAACACCCCGCCCGGTCAGGACAAGCTCAAGTTTTCGCGGCTTTGCTTCCAGCAGAGAGAGCACCTCGTCCTCCTTCAGGAATCCATCGCGCATGGCGATGTTTATCTCATCGAGCACCAGCATGTCCCACGATGGGTCAAGCAGAAGCTCCTTGATGAAGTCCAGCCCCCCGGAACACTCTTTGGCAACCTCGTCGGAGCCCAGTTCTTTGTAGAAGTGAGGGTGCTTCCTCGCGAACAGGAAGGTGGAGATCCCGAGTTGCTCCATCGACCTGTACTCCCCGTATCCAAACACGTCGGGGTCCTTGAAGAAAGAGATGAAGCCGACCTTGTGACCGTGCGCT
>JBLRXG010000217.1:0-1945 GCA_047920855.1 Dehalococcoidia bacterium
TTGAACCGCATGGTCGGCGAGAAGTGGCCGGGAGCACTGGTGGTAGGACCGGGAGATGATGCTTCGGTGTTCCGCATGCCCGGCATAGAAGGCTGTTTCGTGGCCAAGCAAGAGAGCCATTGCTCGCCGTGTGTGCCCAGACCGTACGATGCCGCGGCAACCGGAGCGGGGGGCGCCATGCGGGACATAACTGCCATGGGTGGGAGGCCCCTGTTTCTTCTGGATTTCATCGGAACAAGACCCCTGGACGAAGAGGTGCTGGTTGGACCATGCGGGTTCTCAGGCAAGTGCACCTGCGGCCAGTGCAAGACCATGACCAGCCAGGAAAGGCTCAACCTGATGATCCAGGGCATACGAGACATGTGTGCTGCTATGGATGTGTTCATTGTCGGAGGAGGGCTCTCCACCTCGTTCAGCGACGTCGTCCCTGCGGTGGTAGCCGCGGTGATCGGCAGGCTGGTGACCGAAGAACCGCTGACCAAACCGGCCAAAGCAGCGGGAGACAAGATCATCATTATCGGCGAGACCGCCGAGGATGGCAACGATACGCTGTTCCGCGCGGGAATAGTGCTGGAGATGCGCCCGGCGAGGGCGCAGTTCAAAGAAGAAAGAACGACTATGGAAGCCAGCCTTGCGGCCTTTCGCACCGGGAAGATTCACGCCTGTTCTGACCTGGGAGCAGCCGGCCTCGGGGCAGCAGTGTGTGAATCGGCCAGATACGGCGGATTCGGTGCCAGAGTCGATCTGTCCGCCGTGCCGGTAAAGGTGGAGGGGCTCACTCCGGAGGAGATCCTTATCTGCGAGACGCAGTCCCGGATGGTACTCCAGGTCTCTCCCGCCGATGTAGATGAGGTGTTGACCGCCATTCGCTCCCAGAACGGCGTCGCCGCGGTGATCGGCGAGATCACCGATGATGATAAGGAGATCTTCGAGTACGATGGGGAGAACATAGCTACCATTCCCAACAAACCCTCCCCTGACATCGTGAAGACGTTGAAGGAGAGCAGGGGGCCCGCTGCCGGCGTCTAGTCTTCTCACCAGCATGATCATAGTCTGCTTCGTTTCCGGTTCGGGAACCAACTATGAGAGGATCGTCGAACGGGATCCCACCCATCGCTACGTGGTCTTCACCAATCGGCCCGAATGTGAAGGTGTTAAGAAAGCCCGGGCCAACGGCCATATCACCGTCGAGTTGAGCCACCTGCCGTACCTGCAGAGCGCGAGAGAGAAGTACGGTCCGGGGGCTGTTCCCAGGAACTGCCCGGAGAGGCTGCAATACGAGCAGGAAGCCTGGCGCCTGGTAGAAGAAAGGGTCGGAACCGCACCTGATCTCATCTGCCTGGCCGGCTATGATCAATGGTTCACGGACTGGACGGTAGACAGGTACTATCCCAGGATACTGAACGTTCATCCAGGCGACACCACCAGAGGCTACGCAGGCCTCTACTGGATACCCACTGCAAAGGCGATACTGGCAGGCGACAGAGAGATACGGTCAACCCTCTTCATCGTCGACAAGGGAGAGGATACGGGTCCTGTGCTGGCTCAGTCCAGGCCCCTGCAGATAGTCCCGACACTCAAGGCACTCGATTCGGAGGGAGCAAGCGACCTGGTCCGCTCCTTTGACAGGGTCGTGAGTCTTGCAGAGGGGCAGGGCATAACCTCCTACCGGGCCTTCGAGGCATCGGCCGATGACGAACACAAGGCGGCGATGAAGATCGTATGCAAGAGTCTCCAGGATGCCCTCAGGAGGACCGGCGACTGGACGGTGTATCCTTTCGCCGTACATGACCTGATTGCGCGCGGGCGGGTGAAGGTCGTTGATCGTGCGGTGTATGTCGACGGGCGGCTGATGCCCGACCACGGGTACAGGATGGATCTCGAACCGCCGGGCTGATAGACGCGACGGGAGCGGCAGCAAAGCTGACCGGATTACATGGCCCCC
>JBLRXG010000218.1:0-1870 GCA_047920855.1 Dehalococcoidia bacterium
CTGACCAGACCTGTGGGAAAGCGGGTACCTTTGCCCAGGGGGCTAGTCTGTACTGCTGGTTATGAGGAACTGGTTGTCGCCAGGGTCTCGCCGGAATGGGCGGACGGGGCCCGGGAATATGCTTCCGGCGAATCATGCCCTTTTCCTGCGCTGGAAGGCGAGTTCGTTCTGGAGGTACCGGGAGAGACGCTCTTGCCGGGATGGAGGGTTACTGCCAGCCTCGTGGGGGATTCGGGAGACTACATCAGGTCTGAGGATTATGCACAGACAGGCCCGGGTGGCTTTCCAGACAGGCTGGTGGGCGAGTTCGACCTGCACCGTGTGGGAGGGCCGATACTGGTTCGTCGCCGAAAACCCGGTGATAGGTTCCGGCCTCTGGGCATGGATACTACCAAGAAGCTGCAGGACTTCATGGTCGATGCCAGGATCCCTCGGGTCTGGAGGGACAGGATCCCTATAGTGTGTTCTGCTGAGCACATCATATGGGTGGTAGGCTGGCGCATGGACGACAGGGTGAGAGTCACAGACCGGACGGTGGACGTCCTTCGTCTGGAGATTGTGAGGCGACATTGAAGGCAGTAGATCGGGAGCTACGGCTGCGCCATCTCACGGTTGATGAGGCCCTGTCCCGGCTTGACCAGTACCTCAACGACGCCTTCATGGCGGGACTGTCATCTGTGCGAATTGTTCATGGCAAAGGTATGGGTAGGCTGCGATACGCAGTTCATGACCTGCTGGCCGAGCATCCCCTTGTCACGTCTTACCGTCTTGGTGATTATGGTGAGGGAGATTACGGCGTAACGGTGGTGGAAATCACCGATAGGTAGATGACGATCTGTGTGTACATGGTGTCCGCGGAGCCGGCCATTGCGATATGTGGTTCCAGGCTCTATAATGAGTGCGGTGTCTTCTATGGAGTTGGTTGATGGATACGGTTGAAGAAGCGATGACGCAGCAGGGAGTTCTGTCCCGGCAGGAGAGGGTATACTCCAGGATCAGCGAGGCGCGTGCTGAACTGGGAGCGCTGAGGAGGCGGCTAGAGCGGCTGACCAGACTACAGTCGCTCTTGAGGGAGAAGTATCGAGATCGTGTGGCGGCCCTGTACGCCGAGCTCAGTGCGATAGACAAGCAGCAGAGGGAGTTGACGGGACTGGCGAAGCAGTTGAAGATGCATGGAGAGAGACGATCGACTATCAAGAGACAGGTAGCCGGCCTGCAAAGGCGGAGGAAGATCGTTGGGCAGGCGATCAAGCAGGTCACCGGATACGAGAAGTCCAGTAACACCCATGTCGAGGCAATGGAGGACGAACAGGAGATACTGGCTCACAGGATCAACGATCTAGAGCATGTTCTGGAGCTCGCGGAGGAGGCCGATCTTAGCGGAAACGAGCTGGACATCGTTGCCCAGCGCGTCGGGACGACTCAATCGCTGCTGCGGGAGTATGAGATGGACCTCAGCAAGAGAACCATAGACCTGCTGTTCGAGTTCTACATTCCTCCCAGTACTTCCAGGCGCCTCAAGCTCTAGGTGATCTCAGTGCGTCGGGATGGGGTTTCCAGGTGTTAGCGCCGGACCGTTGACAGCACCGCCGGTGAGCCCGCCGTTCCTTGTTGGCAGATATAGGGTGCCCGGCGATCTCCAGCAGTTGTAGCTCATCAAGTACTGCTGCGAACCGGTTGTTCGTGGTCTGTGCTGTGCTACCACAGCCTGTGAATTCTGCGATCATCTCTCTGTCGTCATAGGTGCTGAGGTGGCTCTGGGCGTCGCTAAGATGACGATGATGGCCAGCAGGGTTACCGCCGTTGCGCTTATGAAGGCCGTGTGGTAGCTTCCGGTCACATCATAAGTCCACCCTCCATAGACTGGGAC
>JBLRXG010000219.1:0-1865 GCA_047920855.1 Dehalococcoidia bacterium
TTCAGCATGCGCTTGAAGATGCTTACACCCTCTTCACGTCTGCCTGGTTTCCAGAGAGTAAGCCCGAGACCGCATAGAGCTCGCATATAGGGTCGTGATTCCAGCACACCCCAGAACACGCCCTTAGGGATGTCCTTTACCTCAGGTTCAGCACACTCCAGGGCTTTGCGATAGAGACCCTCCGCCTGCTTCCAGTCTCCTTTTCTCCACACAATATTCGCCAGGTGGTTGTACCCGTCAGCGTAGGTCGGATCTATCTCAACACTCTTGAAGAAGTAGCGGCCTGCCTCTGCCTCATCTCCCTGTTCAAGCAGATCAAGCCCCTGCCCCAGTGTGTCTATAGCTCTATCCCTGTTCGAGCTGGGCGCACCCGGAAACATCATAATTCTGCCTCCTTGATCACTATCACCAGGATTACCGGATCCGGTTGTGAGTCAGAAGTATATCAGGAGACGGAAGATGCGAGAAGCCGGCGACTTGAAGCGAGCGCTGAATCCTGACAGGCCGTCCGCCCCCGCGCGGTTCAATCACATCAGCAGCCGTAGAACCTCTCGCCGGCCGTTTCGGTTGCAGTATCTAACATATTGCAGTATAACATACGCATACAGGGGGTTGCACAGATGAAGAACAACGTTAGGAAGAGCCGGTTCACCCTTGACATGACTCCCGAATTGCGGACGCGCCTCAAGATCGCCGCCGCTCGCAGAGGAGTCACCATGCGCCGGTATTCCCTCTCGGCCATCGAGCGCCAGCTGGAGAGGGAGGAGATTGCAGTGCCCGCTCCCGCCGCCTTCGACTCCGATGCCGTGGACAGGGCGCGTTCGCTTCAGCAGGCCGTGTTCGGCGACCGCAGGCTCGCAGATGATTCCACCGACCTGATCCGCGGGGCTCGAGACGAGAGGTCTGAGCAGTTGTGAATGGCTGCGTGGTGGTTGACGCCAGCCTTGCCGTCAAGTGGGTGCTGAAGGAGCCGTACGCCGATGAGGCCCTGGCGCTGGCAGGCGAATGGGCTGCTGCCGGCATCGACCTGGTGGCGCCGGGCCTCCTGTTCGTGGAGGCAACCAACGTCCTGCATCGCAGGGCAATGTTGGGGCATATCTCATTGTCTGAAGCCGGGCGGTTGTTGAACGGACTCCTCAGCCTGGGTATCCAGATCAGGGAGAGTCCGCAGATACACGTGCGGGCCATGGAGCTGGCTCATGTACTGGCAAGACCCGCTGTCTACGATACTCACTACCTGGCTCTGGCCGACCTCATGGAGTGCGAGCTATGGACGGCAGATGAGCGGTTCTTCAACTCGGTCCGCGGGCGTCATCCTCGGGTCAGGTGGCTCGGCGAGTACTCGGCCGGACGATAGCTCCTGTGAAGAAATCCTACGTCAGCTGGCGTTCGCCCGTATGATCGAGCACTGACTGGAGGACTCTGAAGCGCATCGGATCGTCAACGCCATCCACTGCGGCGACCTATAAGCCGAAGGCAAAGCCCGCTACCGCGTCAGGACCGGCTGACTCCGCAGCGGCAACCTTCATCCTGCGCGCCCGCGCGGTGCAATCGCCAGCCACCCATGTTGCAGTATCAGACGCATTCCAGCATAATCTGTAGGCAAGTGAAGGAGGTGCGGCATGTCCTCGATAAAGGAAAGGATGACCAGGATCATAGAGCAGCAGCCGGATGATAGCTCCTATGAAGAAATCCTACGTGAGCTGGCGTTCGCCCGTATGATCGAGCGCGGACTGGAGGACTCTGAAGCGCGTCGGACGATCAGCGACGAGGAGATGGGATCCAGAATCAAGACATGGCAGAAATAGCCTGGACCAATGAGGCAGTGCGGTGGCTCCAGGACATTCACGATTACATCGCTGAGG
>JBLRXG010000220.1:0-1861 GCA_047920855.1 Dehalococcoidia bacterium
GTGAGAGCCATTCCTCTTGTGAGCCAAACCCGAGGCGCTCCTGGACCACCGCATGCCCCACGTCATGCCAGTAGCCGACCGTGCCGGCCGGTACCGCATCGAGCAGATCCCCTCCCTCGTTTAGGTTGGGTATCTCGTGGACGCGGAATCTGGTCTCAACTCCGAGGACGGTGCCCCTCTCCCGGCTGTATTCGCTTAGCTCGCGCAGGCTCTCTATCGCTGCATCCACATAAGGCGCAGCACGGGACTTGCGCTGAGCGACCAGCTCTTTCCTGGCCTGTCTGTACTCCTCGGTATCTGAGCGGCCCTGGGAGTAGAGCCTGTGTAGCTTGACCTCAAGGCCGGGATCGACCGGCACCTCGCCCATGTGAAGGACAATGGCCCTGGCATTTACGCTGGATGCCAGGTCTATCGTCTGCCTGGCGAAGGCAACAGCCTCTCTGCGTTCACTATCATCCAGCGAACTCAGCGACAGATCCGCCGCCGGCTTTCCCTGGGAGGACAGCGCCGCTGGACAGGGGCAATGAAAGCTCGAGATGGGTATCCGGGTCGCTATGAGTTCGCCAAGCATCTGAGGAGAGACAGAGGCGTTTGCTTCCACATGGGTGAAGCCTAGATCCAAGGCCCTGGCGGCGAACTCATCCATGCGGGCAAACCTTCCTCTGGCCCACATGGTGGAGATGGATACCTCAGGTGACTCGTTGTCTCCGACGTCACGGAAGGCGTTAACTGAGGTCATATAGTAGATCTGCTCTCAGGGTATGTCGTTCTCAGCCACTACACACGGCATAGAGGTTCCCTATCCCTTTATCTCAGCTGGCTCTACCTCGGGAAGGCTCACCGGGCACCGTTCATCTTGTGCCGCGATGAAGGTCTCGGTTCTGGTGTGAGCCTCGTCATCGGAGTACTGGAGGGGTGGTGACTTCATGAAATAGGCCGAAGGGCCCACGATCGTCCCACTCAGACCTCGGTCGAGTGCCAGTTTGCAGCATCTTATCGCGTCGATGACGACCCCGGCCGAGTTGGGGCTGTCCCATACCTCGAGCTTCAGCTCCAGATTCAGAGGAACATCGCCGAAGGTGCGTCCCTCCATCTTCAAATAGCAGAACTTGCGGTCGGTTAGCCATGGCACATAATCACTGGGGCCGATGTAGATGTCGTCGGGATCAATGACGTAATCCAGCTGTGAGGTCACAGCATCGGTCTTGGATATCTTCTTGGACTCCAGGCGCTCCCTCTGTAACATGTTGTAGAAATCCGTGTTGCCGCCGAAGTTCAGTTGGTAGGTCCGCTCGAGCTTCACTCCCCGGTCGCGGAACAGCCTGGTCAACACCCGATGGGTTATCGAGGCGCCGACCTGTGACTTGATATCGTCGCCGATCACGGGAAGTCCGCGCTCCGCGAAGCGGTTCTGCCAGTATCGTTCACGTGCAATGAAGACCGGTATGCAGTTGATGAAGCCGCAACCCGCGGTCAGCACCTGCTCCACGTACCACTTGGTGGCATCCTCGCTTCCCACAGGCAGGTAATTTATCACCACATCCGTCTGGGTCTTCCTGAGTATCTCCACGATGTTCGCGGTCGGCCCGGGGGCCTTGGTGATGATCTTCGATAGGTAGACCCCCAGTCCGTCATGGGTCATTCCCCGGTCGACCCGTACGCCCGTCTTGGGCACATCGCAGAACTTGAAGGTGTTGTTCGGTTTGGCGTAGATCGCGTCGGCAAGGTCCTTGCCCACTTTGTTCTTGTCTATGTCAAAAGCAGCCACAAAGTTGATGTCGGATATGTGATAACCTCCCAGGTTGGCATGCATCAAGCCGGGAACCGACTCGTGTTCCTTGACATCCTTGTAGTAACGTAC
>JBLRXG010000221.1:0-1853 GCA_047920855.1 Dehalococcoidia bacterium
GAGGAGATCTCGAGTATCAAGGGCTACCCTATCCTTCGATCCGACCTGATCAGGCTGGAGGTGCTGAAGGACGAGGACATATTCGACGAGAAGGTGGCCTCCGATATGAGCAAACGAACGAGGGTGTACGATGAGACCTTTCGCCGCGCCGATGAGGCTCTGCACAAGGGCGGGAGTGCCATTCTCGACGCCACCTTTGTCACTCAGTCGTTGAGAAGGCGGGCGGCCGGGATAGCAGCAAGGCACAACAAAACCTTCGTCATCCTGCAGACCCACTGCTCTCAGGAGGCATCACTGGCGCGGATACTGAGGCGATCCAAGGACAACTACGAGTCGAATGCCCTAACCGAGCAGGCCTACCTGAACAACAAGGCGAAGTTCGAAGAGGTGGACCTGGACGACCTAAAAGAGTCGTATCCCGAGCTCAACATCGTGCACCTGACCGTCGACACCGAACAGGACCTGCCCGAGGGCTGGTACATCATCGGCGCAACAAAGAGATAGCCGCTTTGTCCCCATGAGGATAGACCTTCACATCCATACCAAGACCGGCTCGGACGGCAATCTCGATACCGAGAATGTCTTTGCAGAAGCCTCCAAAAGGGGCATCGACTTCATCTCCATCACCGACCATGATTCCCTGGAAGCTCAGAAAGAGGCCATCGTCCTGGCAGGGCAATACGGCATGTACTACATCACGGGGGTTGAACTCAATGTGACATTCCGCTACCCGGACGAAGACAGAGACGTCTCGCTGGACTTCCTGGGCTACGGCTATGATATCGACAACCGCCAACTTCAGGAGAAGCTGCGGGTGCTCAAGGAGCACAGGCGGAGACGGGCGCGCCGGATACTGGACAAGCTGAACGTCGAACTCGAGAAAGAAGGCATCAAGAGATTCGACGATGAGGACCTCAGAAACATAGAGGCGGGTGTCGACGGCGTCTTCGGACGGCCCCACATAGCGAACTACATGATAGAGAAGGGACTCGCCAGGAACAAGCAGCACGCCTTCGACAGGTACCTCGTGAAATGCGACGTGCCGAAGTACCGGCTCTCCCTGGCTGAAGCTTCCCAACTGATCAGAAATGCCGGAGGTATCCTGGTGCACGCACACCCGGGTGACCCCAACGGCACCTCTCTGGCAAACATCACCGGTGACCTGCAGGCGCAGACGCCGGTGATAGAGAAATATATGCTACAATACCTCGATGGCGTGGAGTGCTGGCATTCCAGAAGCGACCCGAGAACTACAGCACACTACATCCAGTTCGCCAGGAGACACGGTATGTTCATGACCGGCGGCAGCGATTGCCACCAGAAGCCGCTGATAATGGGCACAGTGGACATACCTGATTCGGTTGCCGCGCAGCTAGGCAGCCGCATGATAAGGCCTCCCAGGGCCGGCTGAACGGACGGCCCCGAACGGATCGCCACGCCCGAAGCGAGAGAAGAATGAAGAATTGCGATATCAAAGACCGCTCACTGGCCCCGGAGGGCAAGCTACGCATCGACTGGGCCGGCAAGGAGATGCCGGTCGTCAGGTCGATAAGGGAGAGGTTCAGCAGGGAGAAGCCTCTCAAGGGAGTGCGCATCTCCGCCTGCCTTCACGTCACTACGGAAACTGCCAACCTGGCCCTGGCCCTGCAGGAAGGCGGTGCCGAGGTGATCCTGTGTGCCTCGAATCCCTTATCTACCCAGGACGATGTCACCGCTGCCCTCGTTGAGTACGGCGTCGCCGTGAATGCCATCAGGGGAGAGGCCAACGACACGTATTACCGGCACATCGTTACCGCTCTCGAGCATGAGCCTCACATCACGATGGACGATGGAGCTGATCTGGTGTCCACCCT
>JBLRXG010000222.1:0-1841 GCA_047920855.1 Dehalococcoidia bacterium
CCTGCGCTCTCGTATTTCCGTGAACAGGCGGCTGCTCATGCCGCCACCGAGTACGGTGCTGAGCAGGTCGATGGCAAAACGCTGCGGATGGGAGCGGGAGAATCCGTGAACAGCCAGACACAGGTGCGCCTGCTCGATGTCTCTGGGCTCGATACGCAGTCTGGGTGCGCTCTGTTCATCGTCGGTCTTATAGCCGGTAGAGAACTCGCCGGCAGACCATCTGCCGAGGAGACGCTCAACCTTGGTCAACGTCTTGTCGTGGTCTATGTCGCCCGCGATGCTGAACACTGCATTGTTGGGCATGTACCTGCCGGCTACGTGTTCCAGCATCTGCTTCCTCGTAATGGATGACACGGTTTCCTTTGTTCCGATCACCTCACGTGCTAGGGGTTGTGACGGCCACAGCAGTTCATCGATCAGCGAGTTCACCCGCTGCTGGGGAAGGTCGAGGCTCATTTTAATCTCCTCGTGGATGACTCCGCGCTCTCGTTCAATCTCCTTCTCCTCGAAGAGCGAGTTGAGCAGCAAGTCGCAAAGGACGTCCAGAGCAACGTCGAAATGGGGGCTGGCCACCTTGCACCAGTACATGGTCAACTCCCTGTCGGTGCCGCCATTGAGAATTCCGCCCACGCCCTCGATGTCCTGGCTTATCTCCTTGGAGGTGGGTCTTCTCTGCGTTCCCTTGAAGAACAGGTGCTCCGCAAAATGGGTGATGCCGGCTTCCGAATCGTCTTCGTAGCAGGATCCTGCACCCACAAGAATGACCAGGCATGCGGAGCGGCTCTCAGGCATGGCACTGGTGATGACCCTCAAACCGTTGTCGAGAACGGCCTTCTTGTACATTCACGTGAATTGTACTTCAGCCCCTGTTCCCGGTCAATGACACAGCCTCTTCGCTCGTTGACGATGCCGTTGAGCATGGTGTAAAGTTATTAGACAATGGGCAGGCTTGAGTTCCTCCAGACGCAGTCTATGCAGACGCGTCAGGAGTTCAAGTTGATCGTGGGCATGGAGCAGGCTGCCATCCTGGAGATGCCGGAAGAGGAGTTCGCCCGGCTGGCGGCAGAGGTGGAGAGAAGTCCTCTGTTCAAGAGACTCTGCCGCAACGACAGGATCGTTAGCTATCAGAGGTATCCGGGAACCGATATCTCCTCGCGGTTTCTCCAGCTAGACGAGGGCATCGCGGCCGGCAGCGACACTCTTGATATTGAGTCTATGTTGGCTGGCAGGGAGGATGTAGTCCGTCTTATACAGAGAATAGGACTGGACAACTTCAAGCGCTACTTCCTCTATCCTGATCCCGGGGTAACTGCAGAGGAGATAGCTCACGAGTGCAGGCTGCAGTCTTCCGAGGTGGATGAGATCAACGCCCTGATCAACGAGTTCGCCGTTATGAGCGAATTCTACAATCCTTCTTCGCTGAGCGCAGAGTGCGGGATTCACTACTCCAAAGTCGCGTCGATAGAACGACGACCGGAGGGGTTTGTCATCGGTTACCTGTCGCCTTCTTACGCCCGCGGACGGTACTCGATTGACTATCGGAGATTCGAGGAGTTGAGGGGCAGTGGAGTGTTCGATGCAGAAGATGTGAAGCAGATCAGGCAACTCCTCAAGAGGCTGGAGCTGATCAACCGGCGCAAGGACACCCTTACTCGAATACTGCAGAACATCGTGGAGAAACAGGAGCCCTATTTCGAATCCGGGGATGCCATGGCTCTTCTGCCGTTCAGCCAGAAGGAACTGGCCGACAGCATCGGGCTCGTTGCGAGCTCGGTCAGCCGCGCCATCAGCGGCAGAAGCCTTGAGACTCCATGGGGTGAGGAAAAGGCCCTGAAGGATTT
>JBLRXG010000223.1:0-1811 GCA_047920855.1 Dehalococcoidia bacterium
ACTGCTTGGCGTAAACAGAGCCGACAATGGCAAAATCAAGAAACTGGTGCGGCTTGCAGTCCACGTTCGCTCCCAGGTCTACCATCACCGTGTTCGGCGCAAAGCTACCCAGGGAACCGACAATGGCCGGGCGGTATATCCCGTCCACCATGCCGATATACTGAATGGCGCCCACCGAGGCGGCGGCGCTGTTCCCGGCGCTCACGAATGCGTCGGCGTCGCCCGACTTCACCATCTTCGCTGCCACGGCTACGGAGCAGGCAGGCTTGTGACGGATCGCGGCAACAGGCGACTCATTCTCGCCAATGAACTCACTGGCTGGAGCTATATGGATGGATGCATTCCTGGCAGCGCCGTACCTCGCCAGCTGGTCCTCCAGGACATCTGCCAAACCAACGAGGAAGATCTCGACATCGCCTTGCTGAGCCGCGAGCACCGCCCCCTTGACTTTCTCCTCCGGGGCATAGTCACCACCCATGGCGTCGATCGCCACCCGTACTTTGCTGTTTTGGGTTATCCCTTTATTCCTGACCACGTGCGAGCTTTGCTGTTGCCTCCCCTGCTACTACTACTTCGTCCTTCTGATTGCGGACCTCAAAACCGCAATTGGCATATGATACACCATCTTCCACATCGATGGAATCGACGGTGGATCTGATAGTTAGGGTGTCTCCCGGACGTGCCACCTCCTTGAACTTCGCGCGTAGCCTTCCGCTGGAGGCCCAGTCCTGACCGAAGACCGAAGCCATCATCTCTGACACATAGGCCAGGTTAAGCATGCCATGTGCAATAGTACCGCCGAAGGGAGTCTTGATTGCAAAGGACTCGTCTACGTGTATGGGATTGAAGTCGCCCGATGCTTCAGCATACAGGTTGATCTTCTCCTGGGTTATGTGCTTCACCACTGGAGGAAGAGCCATCCCTGCGCGGATATCTTTGATCATCTCATTTCTCGGCGGTCAGAGCGATGGTTGCCTTTCCCGCCTGTACCTTCTCCTTGCCCTTATCCAGAATCTCCAACTGCAGGATCAGCATGCCCATCTTGCCACGAGCTATCTTTTGCGCGACCCTGATGCGACACTCCACGGTCGTTCCGAGGGGCACATGCTTGAAGAACTCAAGGTCCTGCGAAGCGTGTATGGCCACCGTGCCCGGCGGCAGCGATATCGAGCCCGCCATGGTCGCGATGGCACAGGCTGTGATGGCCAGTGGTGGGACGAGCCCGTCGCCCTTGCCATCAATGGCCCGCACATACTTCGAGACAAGTGAGGCGCTTAACTCATAGCTGGCGGGGGGGAATTCGTAACCAGGTGTCAGTTCTTCGTAATTCACGGTGTTGCCCTGCATCTGGCTGCTCAGGAGTACATCGGCTAACTATGTACAGTACATTATACACTAGCTTGGATCGTTGTCAAATAACAGGTCCGGGCGCGGTTGGACCGCCGTAAGGAGGCACGTGAGCGTCAGCCGTGCCGGGGGTTGGGGCTGTTATGGCTAATGGTGGGCCCGGCAGGGTTCGAACCTGCGACCAACCGGTTATGAGCCGGCCGCTCTGCCACTGAGCTACGGGCCCGTCCCTCCAGCCATGACCGGGTCTACCCATCATGGCTGCCGGAGTCTTCTGGAGCGGGAGACGGGACTCGAACCCGCGACACCCTGCTTGGAAGGCAGGAACTCTACCACTGAGTTACTCCCGCAAAGTCGAACCTATTTTACCCGAAATGCTCGGCGGGGTAAACCTGCCGCATTCACTCACCTAAAATGTTACCCAGGGTGGTATGGTTCACTCATGTGGAAATGTTACTGAGGAG
>JBLRXG010000224.1:0-1792 GCA_047920855.1 Dehalococcoidia bacterium
ATTCCAGAATCTGAAGTTCGTCGTCACTGAGATGCGCGGGATGAAGATAGCGAAGGTGATACTCACGCGAGAGAAGACGGTTGTCTGATGGATGGTGGGGTTTGATGTGAGTGAAGAAAGGGTCGGGGAGTGTACAGTGAGCATGTTCCCCATTGGGAGCTTCTGCCGAACCGGTATCGGGCAGTCCTGGGAGGGGCGTTGAAGCTGATTCTGATCAGGCATGGTGAGACCTGCTGGAACAAAGAGCGACTGGTGCAGGGAGGCGATAGTGATATCGCACTGAACGAGACCGGACTGGCGCAGGCAGCAAGTCTGGCACGGTTTCTCGAGAATGAGTGTGTTGTTTCCGTATACTCCAGCCCTATGCAGAGGGCGAAGGCAACCGCCGAGGCAATAGCCAGTCGTCACGGCCTGGCCGTGGAGGTGGACGAAGCGCTGAGGGAGATCAATGTCGGCGAACTGGAGGGCATGTCAGTGCTCCACCTGAACACCACGTTCAGCAGGTTCTTGATGGAGCGGTGGAGGAACAGGGTCGGCACCGGGTCAAGCGATGGAGAGACCATTGACGAGGTGCAGCGCAGGACCTGGGGAGTGGTTGAGCGACTGCTGGATAGGCACTCTGTCGATCATGGGCCAGACGCGGGAGGTGCGGTGGTAATAGTTAGCCACTTCTTCGTGACTCTGGCCATCATGCTCAAAGCGCTGGATCTGCCCGTTAACTGCTTCCCCAGATTCAGGGTAGACCTGGCAGGCGTGACCGTCCTTGAGCTTGGCGATCACGACATTCGCCTGTTAACATTCAACGACACATCCTACTAGTGCCCGCTGCCGGATTGATCCGGTGGGGCAAGCCCGATGAATGAGTCTGCTAGCGAAACGAAGGCGATAGGTTCTGTTCGCGCGCACGCGCTGATATCATCCGGGGAGAGGGTCGTGGTTGGGGTGTCAGGCGGGGCTGATTCGGTCTGCCTGCTTCACATTCTGTCGAGATGGCAGAAGGAACTCGGTATAGGGCTGCACGTAGCTCATCTCGACCATCAGCTGAGAGGAGCAGAGGCCGAGGCCGACGCCCAGTATGTGTCCCGCCTGGCTGAGTCGCTGGGCTTACCCGTAACCGTTGATAGGCAGGACGTGGCTGCTCATAGGGAGGCAGCTAGATGCTCCATCGAGGAGGCAGCTCGCGAATTGCGCTATGGGTTCTTCGCGCGTGTAGCCAGACATACCGGTGCCACCCGGATTGCCGTGGGTCATACCAGGGATGACCAGGTGGAGACGATTCTCATGCACATACTCCGGGGGACAGGAATCGACGGGCTATGCGGCTTGGCCCGGTCATCCCCGATTGGCGGAATCCGGCAGCCGATGGCATCACAGGCAGCAGTGCCGGGTGGTCTCCGGGTGATCAGGCCTCTTCTGGATGTATCCAGAAGCGAGACAACCGATTACTGTCAAGAATGGGATCTTCGCCCTCGTATCGACTCATCCAATCTGGCGCCCTTGTTCTTCCGCAACCGCCTGCGGCTTCATCTGCTGCCTGTTCTCAGGCAGTACAACCCGGACATCGATCAGGCTCTGTTGCGCCTGGCTGATCTTGCCCGGGAAGACAGCGCCTTCATGCGCGAGCGGGTGTCTGCTCTGTGGGATGCAGTGGCTCGTAGTGAAGGTAGTGCCGTGCATCTTGATAAGAAACAGGCGGCTGGTCTGCCGGCGGCCTTGCAGAGGCGGTTGCTGCGAGCGGCCGTTGCCGCACTGGCGGGCGACACCATGGACATCGAGGCCAGTCACATTGAGG
>JBLRXG010000225.1:0-1706 GCA_047920855.1 Dehalococcoidia bacterium
CCTGTCAGAGCAAGAGAGGTCAACAGTCCTGATCTGGTTCGGAGACAGGTGTTCTCTCTCATCGCATTGCGAAGGAGTACTGCCTGAGTCACCGCAGACTGGATAGGGCGGCAGCGCTGGAACTCCTGTATTTCGCGCCGCTAGCGTTCTAGCTGACGTGGCTAATGTTGCCGCAAATCCGAGTTCAGTTGTAGAATAGGATCACGTCAGACGAGCTCACTAGATGCGGCTGAGCAGCAGTAAAGAAGATGGCGACAACTGAACACACCATAAACGACGCCCTGGCGGAAGTCTTGATGGAGACGCGGAGCCTCTGGCGCTTCAGAGGAGTCGTACGGTCCGAGAACACTGACGTTCTCAAGGGCAGCACTAAGAGACCGGACATCCTTATCACAGAGCCACACGTGTCCCCGGTTGTCGTGGAGACCGAGATCATACCTGCTGTCTCGGTCGAATCGGATGCGCGGCAACGCCTGGGACTGCATTTGGCTGTTTCGGGTCGACCGATACTATCGTCGCTGGCGGTGAGGCTGCCGGCAAGATTGCGTGATTTCTCGGGGCAGGCGCTGAAGAGTGAGATCGCCAGAGCACCCGACCTTGGGATGGCTCTCTATACAGGAGAGACCCCAGAAGCATGTACTCGCTGGCCACGGACCGGATGGATTCATGGTACTGTGACGGACCTGTCAATTCTAATCCAATCGGCCTCCGTACCGCCCGCAGTTGTGGAGCAGGCTTCCAACAGACTCGTTGAAGGAGTAAGTGAAGCCGCTGCTCTTCTGCCTGACATGGCGATAGCTCACTCCGGAGCCATGAGGAAGATCTGTGAAGAGCTGAGGCAGCAAGATGGAGAGCAGACAAGGAGAATGGCAACTACCATCCTGGCCAACGCACTGGTCTTCCACGAGAGCCTAGCTCGCGGAGAAGGCGACCTGTACGACGTTCGAACACTCGACGAACTCAAGGGGAGACGGGGTGGCGTCAGTAAGAGCGAAACGCTCGAAGACTGGAGAAGAATCCTCAAGGTAAACTACTGGCCGATCTTCGATATTGCGCGCCGCATCCTCGAGGTGATCCCCATAGATACTGCCGTGCCCCTTCTGGACAGACTGGTTGACACTGCCGGCGAACTCGTCGCGAACTACATGATGCGCTCTCATGACCTGACCGGCGCAGTCTTCCAGCGGCTGATAGCCGACAGGCAGTTTCTTGCGGCGTACTACACGAATCCGGCCTCTGCCGCCCTTCTGGTCGGTCTTGCCATCGACAAGGACAGGACTCCGGGGAACGGCTCCTGGTCGAGGGACAGCGAGGTAATCAGCCTTCGCATCGCTGACTTTGCCTGTGGCACCGGCACACTGCTGTCGGCAGCCTACCGACGTGTCTCCCAGCTACACGAGGCTTCGGGCGGGGACGCCGAGCTGATACACCCTGACATGATGGCTGCTGCCCTGGTCGGCTGTGATGTATTACCAGCGGCCACTCACCTTACAGCTTCTATGCTGGCCAGTGCCCACCCCACCGTCAAATACACCGGCAGTTCCATCATGACGGTAGGATTCGGCGCTCGAGAGGGTGGAGGATTCTCGCTTGGTTCGCTTGATTTGCTTGACCCACAGCGGGCCTTTGTGAGGTGGACCCCATTGGCTGGACAGGGTAGGGGCAGTGTTAAGGTGGGGTACTGCTATCCCTAAGGGGTATGGTGT
>JBLRXG010000226.1:0-1697 GCA_047920855.1 Dehalococcoidia bacterium
CGAACGTACTCGGCAAAGCCGCCCGGGTCGAAGTTGGTGCGGCGGAGGGTGTCGCTGACGGTGTGGTGTCCCCTGCGGCAGTAGTGGCATGTATTACAGGGGACATGGTGGGCCACACAGACGCGGTCACCCGGCTGAAGACCCTCAACCCCCCGACCTACTTCGGCGACCAGGCCCGCGACTTCATGGCCCAGGATCAGGGGTGCCTTGTGCAGCCTGTACCATTCCAGGAGGTCGCTGCCGCAGATGCCGCTGGCTTCCACCCGGAGCAGCACCTCACCGGGCCCGATCTCCGGCATCGGTCTCTCCTCTAGCCTGATGTCGTCATTGCTGTAGTAGACCGCTACGCGCATATCACGTGACCTCATGAGAAGAAGTGATAGTACACCGCTGACTCGGGCCAGAGCACAACCCCTCCGCTGTGGGCCGTCCTGCCTTCACTTCAGACCGAGAGGCCTCTGCGCCGGACCGCGGTGATTCGGTGTTAGGGATCACACCCCGCTTATCGCGCTATCGTAGACGGCCTGGGCCTCTTCAGGAGTAGCCTCGTCGTGTATGATCGCCCGTATGGCCCGTATCATCGCGACAGGGTGCTTGTTCTGCCAGATGTTCCTTCCCAGGTTAACGCCTATCGCACCCCGCTGGATGCCGTCGTGAACAAACTGCAGCACTTCGTATTCGGTTGCCACCTTGGGGCCGCCCGCGATAACGACCGGGACAGGGCAACCCCGTGTAACCTTTTCGAATTCCTCGCAGTAATAGGTCTTGACCACCCGCGCGCCCAGTTCGGCGGAGATGCGGCTGGCCAGCCCGAGGTATCGGGCATCCCTCTTCTTCAGTTCCCTGCCCACCGCAGTCACCGCCATGACCGGCATACCGTATCTCTCCCCCTCGTCGACCAGCCGGGCCAGGTTGAGCAGCGAGTCGTGCTCATAGTCGCTGCCGACGAAGACGGAGATACCCACGGCGCATACGTTCAGCCTTACCGCTTCCTCCATGCAGGTGGTGATCGCTTCGTGAGCAAGGTCTTTTCCCACCACGCTGGTGCCACCTGAGACCCTCAGGATGATGGGCTTCGAATTCCGGGGCTCAACCGAAGATCGCAGTACGCCCCGTGTCACGAAGATGGCATCGGCATAAGGCAGAAGTGGCTCAATGGTGGTTCCCACATTCTCCAGGTTGGTGACCGGACCCTGAAAATAGCCGTGGTCTACCGGCAGCCACAGACAGCGCCCATCTGCTCCTACGAGCCGGGCAAGACGGTTCTCCATGCCCCAATCCATAGATATGATCCTCCTCTCGGCCAGACTTACGGGGCATTATATCATTGAGAAGGAGACAAAGCACTCGGCAGAGGCAGCCCTGCAGATTGACGGTCTGTCGTGGCGCTGCTAGAATTGCACGAGGGGATATAGCTCAGCTGGGAGAGCGCTGCTTTCGCATAGCAGAGGTCGGGGGTTCGAATCCCCCTATCTCCACCAGTACCCACGGAAGGGCGGTGTCAGGACAGGAAAGGAGAACGCTGGATGGACACGAAGAGAGTACTCATCGTCGACGACGAACCGAGCGTGAGAGCAGCCGTGACAAGGATGCTGCGCGACGAATACACCGTCCTCGAGGCTGCTGACGGAGAGCAGGCGTTGGACATCGCTAAAGAGCAGAAACTCGACTTGATCTTTATGGACATCATGATGCCG
>JBLRXG010000227.1:0-1684 GCA_047920855.1 Dehalococcoidia bacterium
ACCTCAGGAACGCGTTTCATCACACCACCACATCCGGGGCAGGCAAAAGTGACCTCATCCACACACGGCCTGTGCAGGTCCAGAGGAGTGGTCAAGCCACTAACCCGGGGCTTGCTACTCAGCCTACTTACGCTCTCCACGCACTCGCATTCGTCGCACGAAGAACAGCGCCAGATATTCAGGGGAGTGCCCCAGTATCTCTCCCGGGAAAAAGCCCAGTCCACGTTATTCTCCAGCCAGTCACCAAAACGGCCGTGCTTGATGTAACCGGGGTACCAGTTCACCTCAGCATTTCCCGAGATAAGCTCTTCCTTGACCGCCGTGGTTCTGATGTACCATGCAGGTTTGGCATAGTACAACAGCGGGGTCTCGCACCTCCAGCAGAAGGGATAGGTATGCGTGATCTTGCCGCTTCGATAGAGCAGGCCACGATGCTCGAGGTCTTCGAGCACCGGCAGGTCGGCATCTTTTACGAACCTCCCGGCAAACGGATAGGTGCCTATCACCCTGCCCTCCAGATCTACAGACTGCACGAAATCGAGTCCGTTGCTTACACCTGCATCAAAGTCAACCTCTCCAAAGGCCGGAGCAACGTGCACTACGCCCGTACCTTCGTCGAGCGAGACAAAGCCGGCTGCGATCACCGGATAGGTCAAGTCATCCCTTGCCTCCTCAGTGCGAAGCGCGGGCAGATTGAGACGCTGTACGCCAAAACCGTGAGGGTTGAACAAGGGCTCATACTGCAGGCCGACAAGAGCCGATCCGGGAACAAGCGCTGCCTGTGAATACCCTTCGAACCCGATCACATCCGCAAGAGCGGCAGCCAGCACCAGGTAGTCGTGTGCGCCCTCCAGCACCACATATTCAGCGTCAGGAGCGACCGCCAATGCCGTGTTGCCGGGAAGGGTCCATGGCGTCGTCGTCCAGGCCAGCAGGAATACCGGTTTGACCGGCGGGGCGGAAGGACCGCCCAGGAGGTAGAACCTCGCTCTCTTCTTAAGAGACGCAGGTTCCAGCCTGAACTTAACGTAGACAGAGGGGTCTTCGACATCCTCATATCCTTGAGCGACCTCGTGAGAACTCAAAGAGGTTCCACATCTGGGGCAGTGTGGCGTCACCTTATAGCCTTGATAGACAAGGCCCTTGTCCCATAGCTGCTTGACAATCCACCAGCACGACTCGATGTAGCGGTTGTCCATGGTTACATAGGGATTCTCCATATCTAACCAGTAGCCAAGGCGCTCGGTCACAGCCTCCCATTCCTTGATGTACTTGGCAGCTGTCCGCCGACACTGCTCGTTGAACCGTGCCACTCCGTATTCCTCGATCTGGGTCTTGCTGGTCATAGCCAGCGCGTTCTCCACCTCTAACTCGACCGGTAGTCCATGGGTATCCCAACCGGCCTTTCTGGGAACGTGATACCCCTTCATGGTACGATACCGGCAGACGACGTCCTTATACAGACGGGCCAGCACATGATGAACACCGGGGCTGCCATTGGCCGATGGCGGCCCCTCATAGAACGCAAAATGCGGTCCTCCTCTTCGTGCTTCTACGCTCTTATGGAAGATGCGCTGCTCTTTCCAGAATCGGAGGACGCTCTCTTCGAGGTGCAGAACGTTGACCCTGGAGTCTACCTGGCGGAACATGGCTAGCTCTGCCTCAGTAGAACCACGACTTTCCT
>JBLRXG010000228.1:0-1630 GCA_047920855.1 Dehalococcoidia bacterium
TGTGGAAGGCATGGTGGGTAGGAAGATGGACTGGGATAAGCTGGACAGAACGACGAACCTGATGATAGAGGTGAACCGCGTGTGGCATGAGGTGAACGAACTGCGCAAGGCAAGTCCATGCCCGATGCACAGCCGCGACTTCTGGAGCGCCATGCCTGCAGCCCTCTTTCTCGCAGGCGACCTCGATGACTCACTCAGGCTATACCAGGATATGTACAAAGAGGTCAAGGACAGGGTCGACAACCAGATCGGGGCCATCCCCGAAGAGAAGTACCGACTGGT
Source organism: Dehalococcoidia bacterium (assembly GCA_047920855.1). Lineage (GTDB taxonomy): Bacteria > Chloroflexota > Dehalococcoidia > GIF9 > AB-539-J10 > RBG-13-51-36. The sequence goes on from JBLRXG010000228.1 coordinate 283, forward strand.
ATTCGCAGAGCTCCCCCCATGGCACAGCTTGAACTTCTTCGACAAGCTTGCCGACAGAGGGTGGAATTTCGTTATAGAGAGCTTCGGCTATCGTCCTCCTATTCCGATAGACCTGAGCGGTATCAGCGACCCACTGGAGCGCATAACAAGGTTCAGCCTCCAGTTCTTCTCCGGCTACTACGAGGACGCGCGGAGACAGAACGTACTGGGCGGGGCGTTTGCCTATCCGTATCTCAAGTACGCCAGGGAATGGAAGTGCGACGGGGCAGTTCTCCATCCCCTTATCAGCTGTCGCAGCGCCTCAACTCACCTCCCGTACGTGTCCAACATGCTTATGGAAGAGCTCGACGTGCCTTCATTGAGCATCGAAGGCGATATCGTGGATCTACGCCTTTTCGACCCCGAGGATGCCCTGGCGAGATCAGAGCCGTTTGAGGAGACAATGGAGCACTACAGGAGGATACGGCAACATAGAGGAGCCGATTGGTGATACGACTCCTTATTCGTACATGAAGAGGAGATGGCCATGTCAGAAGGCAGCAGAGGCATCGACAGAGCCCGGCAGATCTACCTGAACCGTTCTGAACGGGTGAGGGAACTCAAGGCAGAAGGCAAGAAGGTCATAGGTTATCCCTGCGTATATGTCCCGACGGAGATGCTGACAGCCCTTGATCTCGTCCCATACAGGACATGCGGCGATATCCGGGAACCGGTCACTGAAGCCGATAGGGCACTTCCCAGTTCATTCTGCCCGATCATGCGTAACTGCCTCGATTGCGCTTTGAAGAACAAGGACGACTTCCTCGACGGGGTGATAACGATCCACTCCTGCGATCCCCAGGAGAAGACAGCCCGTGTCTGGCAGTCGTACACCGACCACCCCTATTTTCACTTCATAGACATGCCGGTGACAGTTCGTCCTGAGGCTATGCAGTACTTCAGGAGCCAGCTGAGTGATCTGAAGAAGACTCTGGAGGCGTTCAGCGGGCAAACTCTGACCGAGGATAAGCTTGCATCTGCTATCAAGTCACATAACCGACAGAGGGGTTTGGTAAGGCAGTTGCACGAACTCACCAAGCCGTCTCCGCCCCTGATCTCAGGAACCGAGCTGGTCCAGATAGTGAAAGCCCTCATGAGCCTGCCCGTAGCTGAGGGCAACGACCTGTTGATCGAGATCATCGGCGAAGTGAAGAATCGTACAGACGGACCGGAGAAAAAGGCAGCACGCCTGGTCACCTGGAGCAGCACCCTTGACAGCATCGAGATCATGCAGTTGTTCGAAGCTAATGCCAACGTGGTCATGGACGAGAGCTGCGGCGGCATAAGGGCCTACAGAGCCGAGGTAGAG
>JBLRXG010000229.1:0-1617 GCA_047920855.1 Dehalococcoidia bacterium
ATATCGCCCAAAAATCCTGGATCTTCCCGCCAGAGCCCTCCATGCGCCTTATCACCGACATTTTTGCCTACGCCGCAGAACATGCCCCCCGCTTCAATACCATCAGCATCAGCGGCTACCATATCCGGGAAGCGGGCTCGACCGCTATACAGGAGCTGGCCTTCACCCTCGCGGATGGCATAGCATACGTGCAGGACGTCATCGACAGGAAGAAGATGGATGTCGACTCCTTTGCACCTCGGCTTTCCTTCTTCTTCAACTCCCATCTGGATTTCTTCGAGGAGATCGCCAAGTTCCGGGCCGCAAGAAGGATGTGGGCCCGCATCATGAAGGACAGGTTCAAGGCTAAGAACCCCCGCTCCTGGTGGATGAGGTTCCATACTCAGACTGCAGGTTGTTCTCTAACCGCCCAGCAGCCCTACAATAATATAGTAAGGACTACCACCGAGGCCCTAGCCGCGGTCCTCGGCGGAACGCAATCGCTCCATACCAATGCGCTTGATGAGACGCTGGCCCTACCATCTGAGTTCGCCGCCACTATCGCTCTGCGCACCCAGCAAGTGCTGGCCGATGAGACAGGGGTAGCCAACACCATCGACCCCCTGGCCGGTTCCTATTTCGTGGAGTCCCTGACCAGCCAGATGGAAGAAGGGGCATGGGAGTACATCAAAAAGATCGACGATATGGGGGGCATGCTGGCAGCCATCGACAGGGGTTTCCCCCAGATGGAGATCGCCGATGCTGCCTATCACTACCAGCGGCAACTGGACGACTGCGAGAAGATCATGGTCGGGGTGAACAAGTATGTAACCGGGGAGGATACTCCCACTGAGATACTGAAGATAGATGAGGAGGTCGAAGATAAGCAGATCGCCAGGTTGAAGGAAGTGAAAGGTTCCAGGGACAACCGTAAGGTGACACAGGCTCTAAGCGATCTGCGGGCTGCCTCCAGGACTGACAAGAACCTGATGCCTTACGTGATAGGAGCGGTAAAGGAGTATGCCACCGAGCAGGAGATATGTGACGTATGGAGGGAGATCTTCGGGGAGTACCGCGACCCCGGCTATTACTAGTACAGAGAGAGGAACGACATGGCAGACTCAGCAAGAAAGCTAAGGATCCTGGTTGCGAAGCCCGGCCTGGACGGACACGACCGCGGGGCTAGGGTCATCGCCCGGGCCTTCAGAGATGCAGGCTTCGAGGTGGTGTACACCGGTCTGCACCAGACACCCGAGCAGATCGTGGCCGCCGCCCTGCAGGAGGACGTCGATCTCATCGGACTGAGTTGCCTATCGGGAGCCCACGTACACCTGTTCGGGCGCGTCATCGAATTGCTCAAGGAGAACAAGCTGGACGATGTGCAGGTCATCGGTGGCGGTATCATCCCCGTGGAGGACATTCCCAGGCTCAAGAAGCTCGGCATCAAAGAGGTCTTCCTGCCCGGTACATCCCTCGACAAGATCGTCGGCTGGGTGAGGGAGAACGTATCCCCCCGCTGCTGAGGCACTCATTGTGTCCGGCTGCCAGCTTCCTGGTCTATCTGCCGACTCACATCCGTGAACGCTCTCACAATGCATCACACCTGCCATCGCAGGCCACTTCACTGATCCGAGACGG
>JBLRXG010000230.1:0-1576 GCA_047920855.1 Dehalococcoidia bacterium
CCACATGTCTGCCATCTTGTGCTGGAGGGCCTGGAAAGCGCCTACAGGCCTATCATACTGCACCCTCTCCTTGGCGTAGGCTACGGTCATGTCCACGCAGGTCTGTACGGCGCCAATGGATTCGGCACACTTGGCGATGGCTCCCTTGCGTAGCATGTTCTCCAAGATGGGCCAGCCCTCGTCAAGCTTGCCGAGCATGCTCTTCGCAGGCACGCGCACGTTCTCGAAGCGCACCTCGCAGAGCTTGTCCTGCGCGGTGGTGGGCATCGCCTCCCACTTGATTCCGGGAGTCGAGGCATCGACGATGAAGAGGGTGATCCCCTTCTCTGGTGCGGTTCCTTCCTTTGTCCTTGCGACGCAGATCATGTGGGTGGCCACGTTGGCCATGTCGACGAACAGCTTGGTACCGTTCATTACGTAATCGTCGCCCTTCTGCGTTGCCTTGACGGCAATCCCGGAGGCATCGAATACGCCGGCGCCCTCGAGGATGGCCGTGGTCAGGATCAGTTCGCCCCGGGCTATGCCGGGCAGCAGTTCCTTCTTCTGTTCTTCAGTCCCGGCATCCATTATGGGGAAGGTGGCGGTGACGGTTGCCAGAAACGGTCCCGGTAGTATGTTCCGTCCCATCTCCTCGATGAGTACGGTAAGGTCCTGAAAGGTGTAGCCTATGCCTTCGTATTCCTCGGGTATGATGAGGCCCATCCATCCCAGCTCGGCCATCTTCCTCCACAGTTCGGGCGAGTGGCCTTCTTCACTTCGTTCCAGCTCTCTTACAAGTGTCTTGGGACACTCCGTGGCCAGAAAATCCCTCGCGGATTGCTTTAGTATCTCTTGCTCTTCTGAGTATCTCAGATCCATCATTCCTCCTTACGAAGCCGGACTTACCTCATCCTGGGAAGGCCGAGGCCGTACCAGGCGATGATGTTCCTCTGTATCTCGTTGGTGCCCATCGAGATGGTGGTTATGAAGTGCTCGTGGAACATCTTCTCCCATATCCCGTTCAGAGGGGCCCACCGCGAACTCCTGATCTGGCCGTAGGGGCCGAGGATATCGCAGGCCAGGTAGGCGAAGCGCTCGCCCAGTTCGCTGAAGAAGATCTTGCCTGCCGAGGCGTCCATGAGCGACATTTCGTTCCTGTTCTGCAGGTCGGCAACGCGGTATGCCAGGGCGCGGGCTGCTTCGAGTTCACAGGCTATCTGGGCAAGCCGGTTGCGGATGAGAGGGTCCTTCGCCAGCGGCCGCCCGTGGCGTTCGGTCTCATTGCAGAATGCCACCAGTTGTTCCAGTCCGCGCATCATGCTCATGATCTCGTTGATGCCCGACCTTTCGAATCCGGCAAGGAGATTGACGACCGCCCAGCCTTCGTGTTCCTGGCCCACTATGTTCTTGGCGGGTACACGAGCATCGTCGAAGTAGACCTCACAATATGGAGCACTGCCGTCGAGGTAAGGGATGGGTCTTACTGTTATGCCCGGAGTCTTCATATCGAGCAGCAGGAAAGTCATGTTGTGATGCTTTCGAGCCTCAGGGTCGGTCTTAAATACACCGAAGCCCCAGTCGGCTCTGTGAGCGCCGG
>JBLRXG010000231.1:0-1540 GCA_047920855.1 Dehalococcoidia bacterium
GGCCTTCGGGCAGCAATCGACCAGCTATGTCCTCGATGCCGAGAGGCAGATGCTGGTTCTGGAACTCGTCCAGATCCTGGAGGAGCCACCGTGGGGAGATTCTGTGCTTCCTGCTAAGGAAGGTGAGTACGTCAACGTGCCGTAGAAACGCGCTGAAGCTAGCATACGTCCTTTCTGTCGCCAGGGCATGAAAGGACTCGAGGAGCCGGTACAGGGGATGATCTGTCATGCTCTTGCCTGCCGGATCGAAAGCGATGAGATGCCTATCGCCCAGATCGGCCATTAGGAAGGGGGTTATCTCACTATTAGGCACGCCGATGGCGATGTCCGCCGGACCGAAGCGATGGCTTCCCTCCGCCATCAACTCCACAACCTTGCGGCTCTGCGACATCGGAGAGCCGGTCAGGATCACGTTACTCTGCGGGTTAGGGATGGTGATCTCACTATCGATCCATCGTTCCGTGACAGGTCGGCCCCACTCATCGAAGAAGTCGGCCATGGATTCGGGGGCATGCACCAGGATGTCAAGGGCGACTCGTGAGGAGAGCTGCTCAAGCACGCGCAGAGTGAGTGGCGTCGGATCAGGAACCGAAGCCACGACGATGCGCTCCACTCCCTCAGGGAGTTCTGGCTGTTCGGCCTGCCGTATCATGTTGTCACACGCGTCCTCCAATCCCAGCTCGCCCAGCCCTACCAGGTAAGCGGCCTCCAACCTGGCCATGTTTTCCCAGCGCTCCTGCTCCTCCAGGATACTGCTGTGCCTGGCGTATATGTCTGCTATGCGGTGCCCTCCGTCTGCCAGGGTGTCGCGCAGCCTTTGCAGCAGGCCGCCGGTGTGCATTGCCCATGTGAAGGACTGCTCGGGGGCTCGTGTCGGGAAGAACGCGCTGTACTGGCTGAGATCGGCCTTCATGAGCACGTCTATCAAGACCGCCGTCGTCTCCGCCTGATTGGCTACCCTGCCTGGCGCATGTTCGGAGTGAAGGAAGAATGCAGGTGTCACTACTCTGGGCGATAGAAGTGCTGTATTCTGCCCGGCGCAGTGCATGGCCAGTGCCTCCCGCAGCCTGCGCCCGGCCTGTCTGGTCGGTGCTACTATAAGATGAGACTCCAGGTCAACCGGGCCTGAAAGCTGCGACGGCAGCAGGAACTGCCGCACCCTTTCCGTAACCGGTCCGTCCCAACCTAAGAAGTGTCGTTCTACAGTCATGAGTACGGCCCCTCAATCATAGAAGCTATCAGTAGCACGTGATTATGGGGCCTATTATAACCCAATCCAGAGCGCTGGCAGCGAAGCATAGAGAGTCTCGAATACACATTAGCTTTGAGTGTTGCGCATCAACTTGAAATGTTGAGCGGGCTGGAGGACTCTCTGGTTGGAGCGTCGCGGTGGTGTCCTTCCACCCGGGCCCGGAGGTGGTCAGAAATCGCCTCAGATGAATTTGTGAGCGAGTTTTAGCTTTGGTCATTGACCATGAAATCCTCTCCGAGTGTTGTCGGTCAGCCCGGGGTAGCAGAGGTTACGCGGTCGTAGCTATTC
>JBLRXG010000232.1:0-1491 GCA_047920855.1 Dehalococcoidia bacterium
GAGCGGAGTCCTGTCCGAGGCGCCGATCTACATCGACGATTCACCACAGCTTCGAGTTCTGGACATAAGAAGCAAGGTACGGCGTCTGCACTTCGAGCGCAACGTCGACCTGATCATAGTTGACTATCTGCAGCTTATACAGGGCGATGGCAGGAACGAGACCCGCGTGCAGGAGATCAGCAAGATAACAAGATCTCTGAAAGCCCTGGCCAGGGAGTTGGACACGCCCGTGCTGGCCGTGTCCCAGCTCAGCAGGGCGGTAGAGTGGAGGGCTTCACACATGCCCCAGCTCTCCGACCTGCGTGAGAGCGGCAGCATTGAGCAAGATGCCGATGTGGTTATGTTCATCTACCGGGACGACATGTATCACACAGTAGAAGAGTGGAGCAAGCTGCATGATATCGAAAAGGAGCCCTATCCTCGCGGCCTCGCGGACATCATCATAGCCAAGCACCGCAACGGCCCTACGGGGCAGCTTAAGCTGCGCTTCGTGGGTCGAACCGCGAAGTTTGTCAGCCTGGAGTCCGAGCCGGTGACGGCTTCATGAGGGTTGTAATATGCCGAATCGGCCATCGTCGAGTCATGAGACAGTAGAAGACTCTGTCCTGTTGCCCGGCTCTTTCTTCACCACCACCATGCCGAAGATTCACGATCTGGGCGAACTGAAGACCGTGCTATACGCTGCGTATCTCGTCGTGCGCAGGCAGGGCAATACCGGATGCGATGCCATCGGCCTTACACGCAAGGAGTTACAGGCTGAGATCACGCGGATGTCACCCGGGTTGACCGCGGAAGCCCTGCACCGGGCGCTGGCATCGGCCGTCGAGCATGGGACTCTGTCACACAGGGCCCTGGACATGAACGGAGTGCTTGAGGACGTCTATTTCCTGGCTCCTTCGGTGTGCGTAGGGCACCGACGGCCGAGTGCGAACATCTTCGCACTCTACGAGCAGAACATAGGAATGATAACCCCGATGATCGCCGAGGAACTCAAGGAGGCAGAGAAGCTGTATCCGCCATTGTGGGTTGAAGAAGCCTTCAAGGAGGCGGTCAAGCTGAACAAGCGTAGCTGGAAATACATAGCCCGCATCCTGGAGAGGTGGGCTAGCGAAGGCAAGGACAGTGGAGAACATAATGGAAACGCTGAAGAAGGTGACCCTGACAAGTACATCAAAGGCAAGTACGGGCACCTCGTCAAAAGGTGAGGCAACTGCGTCGTCTGCTGAGGCAGGGGGCGTAGTCTGCCCTGTCTGCGGAGGAGCCGAGTTTGTCCATCCGCTGCTGGACTCGGGTAAGGCCGACTACAGCCGGGTGGTGCCCTGTGGCTGCAGTAAGGGAGAACTGAGAAGGAGAAAGACAGAGTTTCTTACCAGGTATAGCAACCTGGGAACTCTCTCACAGCTCACGTTCGATAATCTGTCGCCCAGAGGAAAGACCGCTAATGCCGCTTCGCAGGATCACTTCGCAAGGCTGTGCCAGGTTGCCAGCTCC
>JBLRXG010000233.1:0-1449 GCA_047920855.1 Dehalococcoidia bacterium
TGGAGCGGGTTGTCATCGATCGGCTTGAAGATACTACCTTCCACGCCAAGGCCATTGTGAAAGCACGGGAAGGGCAGAAGGAAATCGACTGTCGCGCCTCTGATGCGATGGCCATGGCTGTACGCAAAGGTGTTCCCATCATGGCTGCTGAGGAGGTTCTCAGCAAGGCGGGTGTCGTGCTGGAATCGTCGACCGAATCCTCTGGACCGCCTCCGGAAGGAACGTCAGATGAGCAATCCACCACGTGATAGGCAACGCATACGTGTTTATCGAGTGGACTGCAGTGGTCACCACCTGATTACAGGTATGGCTATCGATGTAGATACCCCGACACTGTTTGTTGACCGTGCTGACGCATCGAGATATGCTCAGAGGGTGGGCCGCGTTTACAGAGGAGAACGGGGTTGGTGCGCTGCTCGGGATTCCTGACTTCCGTGTGCCGAGTCTTGTTTGACGGCACTCACCAACTATCTTACTATGGACCTGACTGAGCACGAGGGCCACTGCAGGACTTGAAATCAGAGCAGATAAGAAAGGAGCCTGGAAACATGGAGATCATACTCGTCAAAGAGAAGGAGACACCGGGCACCTGGAGGTACAAGGAGAAGAAGGAAGACCGTCCCATGACGATCTACCTGACGAAGGAGCAGGTCAAAGAACTCGGCAACCCGGGCTCAATCAAGATCACGATAACCGCGGCATAGTAGAGTAGATGGTGCAGTCAAAGATCGTTGACATTGCCGGCGTTGGGCCGGTCCTCTTCGGGCGCAGCAAAAAGGCCAGGCGGTTGATCATCTCCGTGAAGCCATGTGCACAGGTTCGTGTGGCTGTGCCCTATGGAGCATCCTTCGTGAGAGCCGAGGATTTCGTGTACGCCAGGGTGGACTGGATACAGGCGCAATCGGCAAAGATGAGGGCGTACGCACAGAACTACGGTAATCCCGAGTTTGTCGTAGATATCATCGGCAAAGAGGAAGCCAGACGCAGACTCATAGCAAGGCTGGAGTACTTAGCTGCCCAACACGGCTTCACCTACAACAGGGTGTTCATCCGCAATCAGAAGACGAGACTGGGTACTTGCTCCAGCAAGAACAACATCGGCCTCAACATCAAGGTTAGCTGCCTGCCCGAAGAACTGATGGACTATGTGATCCTGCACGAGCTTGCTCACACCAGGGTCAAGAACCACGGGAAAGAGTTCTGGATGCTGATGGATGAGCTGGTGGGAGACGGGAAGGCTATGGCGAAGAGGGTACGTGAATACAGCATCCGTCATCTTCTGGTCTATCGCTGAATGAAGGTGGGCCAGCCAGGAATGAAAGAGGGAAGAATGATAGAAAGCTATGAACTGTTGGCCAGTGCCATATTCTGTAGGCCGGTCAGAGCAGCCGACATTCGTACGCTCAAGGACACAGCGGACACTCTCATTGAGCAACTGCCGATTGGCCT
>JBLRXG010000234.1:0-1015 GCA_047920855.1 Dehalococcoidia bacterium
GTGGCCTGGTCGGCGATAACTGGGGCGGCACGGTGACGAAATCGTACTCCACCGGGACTGTGATCGGCAATGCCTATGTCGGCGGCCTGGTGGGGTGGAACGTTGCCACCGTGTTCGCCTGCTGTTCGTCATCAGACGTGATCGGCAACGGTTCCGCAGGCGGCGCTACCGACGGGTCCACCGGCGGCCTTGTGGGAGCCAATGCCGGCACTATAGTCGAATCATATTCCAGCGGAAGCGTAACCGGCGTCTACGCTGTCGGCGGTCTCCTGGGGGACAACATCGAGGGGACCGTGATCTTCTGCTATTCCAGTTCTGCTGTGAGAGGCGATGAGAGGGTTGGTGGCCTGGTGGGGTTCAGCGATGGCAGTGTGAGTCACTGCTACTGGGATAGGCATGCCGCCGGAATTGACGTGAGCGACGGGGGAATCGGCAAGACAACAGAAGATCTCATGGACATAACGACGTTCACTGCAGCGGGATGGGACATATGTGCGGTCGCCGCCGGAGAGACCAACCCGACATGCGCGTGGAACATCGTAGACGGCAAGACCTACCCCTTCTTGAGCTGGCAATCGGCCTAGATCGGCCTGAGAACACCGGTCGCCGGCATGACCAACCCGATCCCGTTTACAACCGACACCCGTTCGCCTATAATTAGGCCGGTGCGGGCACGCGCTCTGCACGAAACCCAGAACCGTCTTCGATGCCAGCGTAGCTCAGGGGTAGAGCAGCGGTTTCGTAAACCGCCGGTCGTCGGTTCGAATCCGACCGCTGGCTGGAGGTCATATGAGCAAGTTCGCTGACAGACTACGCAGCCTTTCCAGGTCGGCAGCCCCGCGCATAGGTTTTCACGTCGCTGCCTCTGAGTTGAAGAGTTCCACCTTGTTGCTCGTCGCCGGTCTGCACGGGACACAGGCGACCGAGGCGAAGGTAGCGGCCAACGCCGACGCCGGGCTGCTGATGGAGCAGATGCCGGATGTCAAGACATTCAAGAATATGCTGAAGACTGCCG
>JBLRXG010000235.1:0-968 GCA_047920855.1 Dehalococcoidia bacterium
GAGGCCAAGATGGAGACCAGTACATTAGAGCTCAAGAACCTCATCCAGGGTTTCAAGCTGTCATGCCAGACCGAGTGCAAAAGCCCCAGTACTGTCGAGTGGTACACAAGCTTTCTAGATAGGTTCTGCAAGTTCACAGAGCATAGCAGCTGCCCTGCTGATATCACGCACCTGAACCGGAATCATATCAGGGAGTTCATCCGCCACCTGCAGGTCGAGGCCAGGGTCCCTTATACCGGCAAACCACTATCTACAGCCACCATCCAGGGCTACATCCGTGTTCTTAAGGTGTTCTTCTCATGGACAATCAAGGAGGAGTACCTCAGGGTAAACCCCATGGCTACCATAGCGATGCCGAAATCACCTACCAAGATCATCAACACCCTCACAGATGAGCAGATGGCAAGGCTGACCGATGTCTGCCTGAGATCAAAGGGAAACAGCCACCGTAACCTCACCATCCTTCTCCTGTTCCTCGATTCGGGCCTCAGGGTCTCCGAACTGGTCGGCATAGAACTGGATGACATCAACCTCCATGAAGGCTACATCACTATCCGGAAAGCCAAGGGTGGAAAAGAAAGAGTCATCCCCATAGGCTCCATCGTCCAGAAATCTCTGTGGAGATACATCAATCTCCACCGCCCCAAGCCGCTTACTGACAACGTGACGAGTCTCTTTCTGGGGGATAGCGGAGTGCCGCTAACCACAAACGGTGTCCAACAGATGATCAGAAGGCTCGCCAGCCGCGCCGGAATCACCGGCGTCAGATGCTCACCACATACTTTCCGCCACACCTTCTCGAAGAGGTACCTGATCAACGGCGGGGATATCTTCAGCCTACAGCGGATACTGGGGCATTCCAGCCTGGCCTCCGTGCGAATCTATCTCAACCTGTATGCCTGTGATGTCAAGAAGCAGCACGTGCGGTTCTCTCCCGTTGACCGCCTAGTTGACTCGCGATCTACGTC
>JBLRXG010000236.1:0-806 GCA_047920855.1 Dehalococcoidia bacterium
CCGACGCAGCGGTCAGAGAGTTCCTCGAAGAAACAGGCCTTGAGGTCAGGATAGTCGACTGCCTGGGATGGGTCTTCATCGAACCCGCCGCGTGGCCGGGGCCGATAATACAGATCATGTATGAGGCTGAGATCATCGGCGGAGAACTGAGAGGGAGTTCCGAGGGCGCTGCCGGGATATTCTTTGTAGAAGAGTTCCCGCCTATCTGTAAGCATCGTACAGGAAGCCAGAAGGCAATGCAGGCCTATCTCGCGAAGGTTGGCGGTTAACTAACGATAAACGGACCTCCCGCATGACCGACAATAACAGCACTAACATCTCAAGGCTATTGCCGAATGTTGTGCCATGGAGTCGCTCCTGCTACCGCCTCACTGCTCGTAAGAATGCCGGCTAATGAACATCGGGTCGTGCGCGTTGGCAGGATTCTCAGCACTGATTGACGTATACTATGGAGTACAGGAACACATGTCAGATAGAGAGCGATCGCGTTTTGAACGTCTGTGCAGAGGAGGGCTGGTGCTGCTCTTCTGCTCAAGCCCTTGCCGGCGACCTCCAGAAGAAGGAGGACAATGAATAAGACGAGCGTTATCCCTCAGGCCGCCTACAACCCTGTCGAGATCCTTCAGCGGCTGATACGATTTGACACTACCAATCCCCCGGGCAACGAAGCGGAGTGCATCGCTTATATCGACCGTCTGCTGACCGACGCCGGAATCGCGACGAAGCTGCTGGCCAAAGACCCGTCCCGACCAAACCTGATAGCGCGTCTGCCCGGGCGGGGAGATTCCGCGCCCCTGCTCCTCTAC
>JBLRXG010000237.1:0-758 GCA_047920855.1 Dehalococcoidia bacterium
ACTCCCGCTGATCGCGGAGTTCTCCCGGGGGAATCCAGACTGCGGGCAGTGTACCGTTGATGGACAGGACAGCCAATCCCCGGGCATCAAGCTTATCAGTCTTGTTGATCTGTCCCATCATCAGTTTGGCCTTAGCAGGATGTACCAAAGCCGGCACATGTCCTGCCTTCTCCATCTCATCAACCATCCAATACCAGTTCCCGACACTCTCTACAGCGATGTGACTGCCCGCTGGCAAGCTCTTCAAGAACGTGCGGTAACTCTCCCGATCATGCTCCACTCGCTTCGCCGGCATAAGTTCCCCGGCTTCGCTGATTCCAGCGAATACCGAGTATTTCTTATGGGCGTCGCATCCTATATAATGTTCCATGCTGCAGTACCTCCTTGTTCTTTGTGCTTTCCCCATATTGTAAGGGGTACCGCAGCGTTTTCATATAATCAATGACGTGTGGGGTGCTCGCAATGACGCGAATGATGTGGTAGGGTCGTGCCTCCCCCCGGGCACGAGGTGCCGACGTAATCGAGCATCCTCGACGCTGTCGGGACTGAAGCCTCGCACTACAGAGCCAGCTGAAATCGGTTACTCGTAGAGTTTGGGCCTTACCAGCACGAAGTAGGTGCGGAGTCCCAGGAGCAGTCCGACGAAGGAGAAGATCACGATGAAGCCCCACATGGGGAAGCGTCCCACGCGGACGCGCTGCGTCTCGCTCCACTCACTTTCGTTCTGCGCCCCGTCCACCGCCTGCACCGCCCAGTAG
>JBLRXG010000238.1:0-663 GCA_047920855.1 Dehalococcoidia bacterium
AGGCAAGAACTATGAACGCTTCCTGCGTGATGGTATGACCGACAGAGTGAAAGAGTTGACGAGGAGCAAGATAGCTACTGCTCCTATAGAGATCACCGTCGTCAACGGTTAGGAGGGGATCAAGGTCCTAAGACCGGTGCAGTGGCTGGGATTGCCTGACAGCTAACTAGTGTGTGAGAAGTGGGGACACGTGGTTCTTCTGACAGGTATACTTCTCTCGGACTGATCACCTGTCACCCGGAGCGGCACGCGACATGCGGGAAAAATGGACGTGTCCCTATTCTTTGGCGTGAGACGTTTGTGGGGTGCAGGCATGCGCCTGGCCGGACTGACTACGACCTGTGCAGGTGATCCAGTGCCCGCTCCAGGTCGGCCGGCAGTGGTGAGGTGAATTCCCGATACTCCCCGTTTGACGGCAGGCGAAAGCCGAGGCGATAGGCGTGGATGAACTGCCGGTCGAGATGGGGCCACCTCTTCCCGTAGACGGGGTCACCGACCACCGGGTAACCGATGGCCGACAGGTGGACGCGGATCTGGTGTGTGCGTCCCGTCACAGGTGTGACTTCAACCAGCGTGTAGCTGTTCACGTACTTGCGAACTCGATACCCGGTTGTGGCCTCTTTCCCCGTCTCCGATATTGCCATTCTGCGCCTGCGGTAAGGG
>JBLRXG010000239.1:0-608 GCA_047920855.1 Dehalococcoidia bacterium
GCCGGGCCACCTGCGTCACCGAACGTGCCTGGACGGGCAGATGGCCGTGTTCAAGGATGGGCGTGGTGTCGAAGCCCCAGGCGGGTTCCACCACCGTCCAGGCCTCCTCACCCACGTGTGTACGCACCTCTTCCGGTGACCAGAGGTAGTAGCCGCCCTCCACGTCCCGATCGTCCACGGCAGACAGGCTCGCGACGAAGTCGCCCCGCCCCGTGGCCATGCGGTCCAGCATGAACCGCACCGTGTCCAGGGCCACGCGGCGATAGTCGTCGCGCCCGAAGGCCTCGGCACCACGCAGGTAGACCTGCGTCAGCAGGGCGTTGTCATAGAGCATCTTCTCGAAGTGAGGCACCTGCCAGCCGGGGTCCTCCGTGTAACGGTAGAAACCGCCGCCGAGTAGATCGTGCAGCCCCTGGCTCGCCATGGTGTCGAGGGTCGTGATGAGGAAGTCGTCGAGCCAGGGTTCATCGCGCACGCTCCGGGCTTCCAGCAGGGCAAGCAACTGCGCCGCCTGCGGGAACTTGCTCTGATTGCCGAAGCCGCCGCTCATCTTGTCGGCAAGACCTCGCGAGGTGTTGATCAGACGGTCGAGCACCTCGTCCACGTTG
>JBLRXG010000240.1:0-607 GCA_047920855.1 Dehalococcoidia bacterium
GAGAAGAAAACAAAAGTGATTCCGTAAGTAGCGGCGAGCGAACGCGGATTAGCCCAAACCAGAGTTGTTACGGCAATTTTGGGGTTGTAGGACTGCGTTATTGGATGTTTGATGAATCAGAACAAGTTGGAAAGCTTGGCCATAGACGGTGATAGCCCGGTACGAGTAAAGAGAATAATTCATAGCAGTATCCTGAGTAGTGCGGGGCACGTGAAACCCTGTATGAATTTGGCGGGACCATCCGCTAAGGCTAAATACTCCTGAGAGACCGATAGTGAACCAGTACCGTGAGGGAAAGGTGAAAAGAACCGTGAATAACGGAGTGAAATAGAACCTGAAACCATACGCTTACAAGCGGTCGGAGCCCCCAAGTTTACTTGGGGGTGACGGCGTGCCTTTTGCATAATGAGCCTACGAGTTAACGTTGCTGGCAAGGTTAATCCGCTAAGCGGAGGAGCCGTAGCGAAAGCGAGTCTGAATAGGGCGAGATTCAATCCTAGGGATTGAAAGCGCGCTTGCGCGCTTAGTCAGTAGTGTTAGACGCGAAACCGTGTGATCTACCCTTGGGCAGGTTGAAGCTGTGGTAACACATAGTGGAGGACCGAAC
>JBLRXG010000241.1:0-585 GCA_047920855.1 Dehalococcoidia bacterium
GATCGGCACCTTTGAAGACTGCGCTTGCTCGACCAGCTTGATCACCTGGGACAGAAAGGTGTCGGCGCCGACGCGCGTGGCCTTGACCTTGAGCCGGCCTTCCTTGTTGATGGTGGCACCGAGAACGCTGGCGCCTTTCGACTTCTCGACCGGAATCGACTCGCCGGTGGCAATGGACTCGTCGACGTGACTTTCGCCCTCGATCACCTCGCCATCGGTGGGGATCTTGTCGCCAGGACGGACGATCATGACATCGCCGATGGCCAGTTCCTTGACCGGCACTTCCACTTCCTCGCCGTCGCGGTCGACCCGGGCGGTCTTGGCGCCCAAGGTCAAAAGCTTCTTGATCGCCTGGGAGGCCCGGCCCTTGGCCTTGTTCTCCAGGTAGCGGCCGAGCAGGTGGAAGGTCATGATGGTCGCGGCCATCTCGATGAACGAGGTCATGGGCCAGATGAAGCCGGCCAGGCCGATCAGGTACGGCGGCAGCGAGCCCATGGAGATCAGCACGTCCATGTTGGCGGTGCGATTGGTCAGCGAACGCCAGGCGGAGACGTGGGTGGCCCAGCCGCCGTTCAGGAACACCAC
>JBLRXG010000242.1:0-579 GCA_047920855.1 Dehalococcoidia bacterium
GCGAAGCCTCCTGACGCGCCTGGCAGAGCCAGTATAGCACCCTCCCGGCCCGGCCTGGCGCCATTGGCGCTGCCCTCCCTCCTGCTCCTTCTCACAAGCCGCCAGGCTGGCCAGGACGACCAAAGAGTCTCAAAGACGGCTCGCTCCGGTGCTATGAACGCATATTGCGAGGCCTGATTGGTATGGTGGCCCCGGATTCCCGCAGAGACCAAAACTAAAGACCTGACCCCCCCCCGGCGCGGGCTTGCCCGTTACCCACACCTATCCAGCTTACTTCGGGGGTTGATTCCTGGCTTTTCGCCTTCTCGCTTCCTGATCTTCGGCAATCGCCTGCTCTCTAGCCAGATCAGCTTGTCTTCTCGCCTGCTCTCTGGTTAGCTGCGCAGCTTCTTCCTCAACGCGTTTCTCTTTGCGCTTAGCCTCTCTTGCTGCCTGCTCTTTCTAAACCGCCTGCTCTCTGGCCAGACCGGTCTCTCTTCTCGCCTGCTCTCTGGCTAGCTGCGCAGCTTCTTCCTCAATGCGTTTCTCTTTGCGCGTGGCCTCTCTTGCTGCCTGCTCTTTCTGAACCGCCTGCTCTCT
>JBLRXG010000243.1:0-564 GCA_047920855.1 Dehalococcoidia bacterium
GTGGCGCCCCAGTCCAGGATCGGGCGCAGGGGCTCGGGGAAGATCAGCCAGGCGAGCAGACTGGCGAAGGCGATCACGATCACCACCGGTACGAACCGGGCCGTGACGCGGTCGGCGAACTCCTGGATCGGGACCTTGGAGGACTGTGCCTGCTCCACCAGTTTGATGACCTGGGAGAGGAATGTGTCGGCGCCGATCCGGGTGGCCCTGACCTTGAGCCGGCCTTCCTTGTTGATGGTTGCGCCCAGCACGGTGTCTCCCGGCGCCTTGTCCACGGGGATCGATTCCCCCGTGGCGATGGATTCGTCCACGTGGCTTTGGCCTTCGACCACCTCGCCGTCGGTGGGGATCTTCTCGCCCGGGCGCACGATCATCACGTCACCGATGGCCAGTGACTTGACCGGGACTTCCTCTTCCTCGCCGTCGCGCTCGACCCGTGCCGTCTTCGCCCCCAGGGTGAGCAGTTTTCTGATCGCCTGGGAGGCCCGTCCCTTGGCCTTGTTCTCCAGGTACCGCCCCAGCAGGTGGAAGGTCATGATGGTGGCGGCCATCTCGATGAAAGAG
>JBLRXG010000244.1:0-562 GCA_047920855.1 Dehalococcoidia bacterium
CCGTAGGGATACCTTGTTACGACTTAACCCCAATCATCAACCCTACCTTAAACGGCTCCCTCCTTACGGTTAGGCCACCGGCTTTGGGTATTGTCAACTTTCGTGGTTTGACGGGCGGTGTGTACAAACCCCGAGAACGTATTCACCGCGACGTTCTGATTCGCGATTACTAGCGATTCCGACTTCATGGAGTCGAGTTGCAGACTCCAATCCGAACTGAGACCGGCTTTATGAGATTTGCTACTTATCGCTAAGTCGCTGCCCTCTGTACCGGCCATTGTAACACGTGTGTAGCCCTGGACATAAGGGCCATGATGATTTGACGTCATCCCCACCTTCCTCTCACCTTACGGTGGCAGTCCCGCTAGAGTCCCCAGCTTGACCTGTTGGCAACTAACGGTAAGGGTTGCGCTCGTTATGGGACTTAACCCGACACCTCACGGCACGAGCTGACGACAACCATGCAGCACCTTGAAGAGTGTCCGAAGAAAACCGGCTTTCACCAGCTGTCACTCCCCATTTAAGCCCAGGTAAGGTTCCTCGCGTATCATCGAATTAAACC
>JBLRXG010000245.1:0-292 GCA_047920855.1 Dehalococcoidia bacterium
CGATCCACAGCTCATCCCCTCATTTTTCAACATAAGTGGGTTCGGCCCTCCAGTAAGTATTACCCCACCTTCAGCCTGGCCATGGATAGATCGCCCGGTTTCGGGTCTAATCCCAGCGACTAAACGCCCTATTAAGACTCGCTTTCGCTACGCCTCCCCTATTCGGTTAAGCTTGCCACTGAGATTAAGTCGCTGACCCATTATACAAAAGGTACGCAGTCACACCACGAAGGTGCTCCCACTGCTTGTACGCATACGGTTTCAGGATCTATTTCACTCCCCTCTCCGGGGT
>JBLRXG010000245.1:301-540 GCA_047920855.1 Dehalococcoidia bacterium
CTTTCCCTCACGGTACTGGTTCACTATCGGTCAGTAAGGAGTATTTAGCCTTGGAGGATGGTCCCCCCATGTTCAGTCAAAGTTTCACGTGCTCCGACCTACTCGTTTTCACTGCACAGCGTTTTCGTGTACGGGGCTATCACCCTGTATCGCCAGACTTTCCAGACTGTTCCACTAACAATGCTTAAGGGCTGCTCCCCGTTCGCTCGCCGCTACTAAGGGAATCTCGGTTGATTTCT
>JBLRXG010000246.1:0-544 GCA_047920855.1 Dehalococcoidia bacterium
GCTCTTCATGGGGAACGAGCTCGTCTTCTTCACGGGGGTTCTGGGGGTTGGGTCCGGCGCCTCGGGGACGCCCGATCGTTAATAGAGACACACGGAGACCCTACGACGTTGAACGGAGGAAGGATTCGAACCGGCCCCGAGCCGCTCGTTTACCGCAACCCCCGATCTCGTTTACATTTCTTCCGCGGGCCGGCGGGGAACCTCTCTTCCTCTCCCCGCATTTCCGGGAATAAACGGAGCGAGGGCGCATGACTGAAACGGACCGGAGGATCCGGGTCCTGGTGGCCAAGCCCGGTCTGGATGGGCACGACCGGGGGGCCAAGGTGGTGGCCAGCGTCTTTCGGGACGCGGGCTTCGAGGTCATCTACACCGGCCTGCACCAGACCCCGGAGATGATCGTGAGCGCCGCGGTCCAGGAAGACGTGGACGTGGTGGCCATGTCGGTCCTCTCCGGCGCTCACATGACCCTGTTCCCACGGGTTCTGGAGCTCCTCCGGGAGGAGGGCGCGGACCACATCCTCATCACCGGAGGCGGCATCATCCC
>JBLRXG010000247.1:0-543 GCA_047920855.1 Dehalococcoidia bacterium
CCGCTGATTTTTCAACATCAGTCGGTTCGGTCCTCCACTTAGTATTACCTAAGCTTCAACCTGACCATGGTTAGATCATCCGGGTTCGGGTCTATAACTAATGACATACGCCCTATTCAGGCTCGCTTTCACTATGGCTACAGCATTCTCTGCCTTAACCTGCCATTACCTATAAGTCGCCGGCTCATTCTTCAACAGGCACGCAGTCAGACGATTTAGTCGTCCTCCTACTGATTGTAAGTTTATGGTTTCATGTTCTTTTCACTCCCCTCCCGGGGTTCTTTTCACCTTTCCCTCACGGTACTGTTTCACTATCGGTCATTCAGGAATATTTAGCCTTACGAGGTGGTCCTCGCAGATTCACACGGAATTTCACGTGCTCCATGCTACTTGGGATACAGTTTGATTGTTTCAATTTTCGACTACAAGACTATCACTCTCTATGGCTCAGTATTCCACCTGATTCGTCTAATTGTCACATTTAATCATATATAACTGTCCCGCTACCCTTCTATTGAAGTTTAGGCTGTTCCCGTTTCGCTC
>JBLRXG010000248.1:0-502 GCA_047920855.1 Dehalococcoidia bacterium
GACGGTGGCTTTGCTGGGATTGCCTTATCGGGTATTGCTGCAATCCACCGGGGATTTGGGGTTTGGCTCACACAAGACCTATGACATTGAAGTTTGGGCGCCGGGCTGTGGTGAATGGTTGGAAATCTCATCCATTTCGAATGTGGGCGATTTCCAGGCCCGTCGATCGGGGATGCGCTACCGGCCGGCTGAGGGGAAGAACACCCAATTTGTGCACACGCTCAATGGGTCGGGGTTGGGCATGCCCCGCACGCTGATTGCGGTGCTGGAAAACTACCAGCAGGCGGATGGGTCGGTGGTCATCCCTGAGGTTCTGCGTCCGTTGATGGGCGGGGAGACTGTCATCCGGGCTGATGGCTAATTTGAGAGCGATTTTCTCATTATTATTGAGATAAAAAAAGAGACGGCCACAGGCCGTCTCTTTTTGGTGTGATTGTTTACTTTTTTTCAGCTTATCTGGGCAGGTAGGCTTCGAGGGTCAGGATGGAGCGGTCGCCCAGAG